>NZ_JCAPET010000063.1:0-23197 GCF_059735245.1 Gorillibacterium sp. sgz306347 | reverse complement strand
TTTTCATTTTCTGTGGTGCCCGCCAGGGCACGGGTGGCTAACGGTTGCCACAGCGCCTAATTCGAAAAAAACGGGCGGAATCAAGCGAAAAAATGAAAATAAGCGCCGTGGCAACCGTTACAGTTTGCAACCCTCTTTTTCGGGCAAATAGCCTCTGTGGCATCCGTTACCCATGCATGCCTCGCCGCGCGCAGCAAAGCCATCCCAAAAAAGAAGCTCCGCGCGGCGGCGGAGCTTCCTCTCTTTGGTGCGAATACAGCTGCCTAGTCCTTCCAGAAAACATCCTCCGATTCTTTGACCTGCTTCTTGTACTCCTCGAAGGAGATGAACTGTCCGCTGGCCGGGTCCACCGGATCGGTCACTTCGTATTTGAATTCCTTTCCGGGCAGCTTGGAGGCTTTGTATCCCCAGGCCACAGCCCGATAGAGCTCATTGCCGAAATACCCCGCGTTGGTTCCGAAGTAACCTTTTTTCTTCGTCCAGTTCACCAGCTTTTCGAGATCGAAGGACTTTCGCTCGGTGTAATAGGCGATGTCTACGTAAAAGGAACGGATGTCCTCCGTGTTGATTTTATGCGCGTTCACATATTGCCGGGTCCGTTCGTATACGGCCTTGGCAAGCGCGTAGTCGCTTTCCATTTCCTTGTCCCGGTCGAAGCTGTCGCGCAGGATGCCCAACCGCAGGCCGAGGGCGGCCGGAAAAACATCCGACGGTCCCATGATGTGTTCCGGAATGACGCTGATGAACGGGTTCAGCGGATTGCCCGGCTTGTGATGCTCCATCAGCTGGTAAAGCTCCTGGCGAAACGCGAACAGGTCGGGGCTGAAATAATCCTCGATGCCGTCCTTGGTCTTCTTGATTTGAATGCCCAAACCGGGATCTCGCTTGTCATAAAAGACGCCGATCCAATCCCCGGCATCCACTCCGTGGGTCAGTTCCTTGCGGTCCTCTTGAAAAACGTCTCCATCCGCAATCTGCAAGTTATGTGTTTTCTCCAAGTATGCGATGAATTCCTGTTTGACCGGTTCGTTCGCTTCGTCCGCTTTCCCGATGTTGATCCGGTTGAACGCCACGAGCATTCCCACGGCCACGAGCAGTAAAATGGCTGCCACAAGCTTTCGGTTCATGTTTTTCCCCTCTCCGCTGCACGTCTGTATCGTTTGTGTTTCGCCGCAGGCGAAATATTCCAAATCCAGTATACCAGATCGCGGGCGCAGGACGAAATTTCTCCCTCCGTACAAACAGGCGGTTGGAAGCCAAAGGAAAAAACCGGAACGGGAGTGTCGGAGAGGCAAGGGTAAACTTGCGGATTGTTGGAAACCATCATGAGGACGGGGCGTTTTTTTTATCGGAGAAGGTTGCTCTTTGGCGCGGAAAACGGTAAAACCAAGATACCGGGCTTTGAACCTGGCAAAGACGACAGCAAAAAAGGGTGGTTGAAGAGATGGCCGATCCGGCGGTAAATGAAGCGAAGGCAAGAGAGTACGCGCAGGCCGTATACGAAACCGTGGTTCGGCGGAATCCGCACGAAAGCGAGTTTCATCAGGCGGTAAAAGAAATTGTGGAATCGCTGGTTCCGGTTTTGGCCCGGCAGCCGAAGTACCGGGAGCATGCTATTCTGGAACGGATCGTCGAGCCCGAGCGGCTGGTACACTTCCGCGTTCCGTGGGTGGACGACCAGGGCGTGACGCAGGTGAACCGGGGCTTCCGGGTGCAGTTCAACAGCGCCATCGGGCCGTACAAAGGCGGGCTGCGGTTCCATCCGTCCGTCAATGCGAGCATCATCAAGTTCCTCGGGTTTGAGCAGGTGTTCAAGAACTCCTTGACCGGCCAGCCGATCGGCGGCGGCAAGGGCGGCTCCGATTTTGACCCGAAGGGGAAATCCGACCGTGAAATCATGCGGTTCTGCCAAAGCTTCATGACGGAGCTGTGCAAGTATATCGGCCAGGACACCGACGTGCCCGCGGGCGATATCGGCGTAGGCGGCCGGGAAATCGGCTACCTGTTCGGCCAGTACAAGCGGATTCGCGGCGCGCATGAAGCGGGCGTGCTGACCGGCAAAGGCGTCGGCTACGGCGGCAGCCTGGCCCGCACGGAAGCGACGGGCTACGGCTGCGTCTATTTTGTCAATGAGATGCTGCAGGCGGCAGGACGCAGCTTCGAAGGCCAAACCGTCGTGGTGTCCGGCTCCGGCAACGTGGCGATTTACGCGATGCAAAAAGCCGCGCAGCTCGGCGCAAAAGTCGTGGCGTGCAGCGACTCGGGCGGCTACATTCACGATCCGGCCGGCATCCGGCTGGAAACGGTCCGCCGCCTGAAGGAACAGGAATTCCGGCGCATCCAGGATTACGTGCTGGAGCACCCGGAGGCCACGTATCATGAAGGCTGCGGCGGCATCTGGAGCATCCCCTGCGACATCGCGCTTCCGAGCGCCACGCAGAACGAGATCGATGCGGCCGCGGCCCGGCTGCTGGTGCAAAACGGCGTAAAAGCCGTTGGCGAAGGCGCAAACATGCCTTCCACGCTGGAGGCGATCGACGTGTTCCTGCAGGCAGGCGTGCTGTTTGGGCCGGCCAAGGCTGCAAACGCCGGCGGCGTCGCCGTGTCCGCGCTGGAAATGGCGCAAAACAGCATGCGCCAGCCCTGGACGTTCGAGGAAGTCGACCGGAAGCTGCACGCGATCATGAAAAACATCTACGAAAGCTCGGTCCGGGCCGCCGAAGAGCACGGCCATCCGGGCAACCTGGTGGTCGGCGCGAACATCGCCGGCTTCGTGAAAGTGGCGGATGCCATGATCGCGCAGGGTGTGGTGTAAGGAAGGCATACAGAAGTACAGTGACGATGGAAGCACCGGGCGATCCGGTGCTTCTTTGCTGTTTACGGGTGTTATTGGACAAGCTCACCCGAACGGTCGTAAAACTCGTATTCTATGGCGGAGGATTCGTTTGGAAGCTCGACTAGCGTTAAAGAAAGGGGAGCGGCGATGTCTTTGGTGGCTGTGACCCCGTCCTCCGTCGTTAGCTTTATTTCGCTCAGGTTCGGATTAGAACTGAGAATGGCCAGGAAGGGAACCGGTTCCTTTTTCTCGTTGTCCAACTCGATAGGGTCCACATAGACATCCAAGGCGCGTTTTACCAATTTTTCGAATTTTTTGAGGTGCACGAGTTTATCGGGTTCGTCCGGTTTGATCACGGCAAACCCGCATTTGCTTTCTTCGCCTCCATAAGTGAATCCGATGATTTCATAATCAAAGAGCGCAGTGGTGCTAAAAATTCGAATTTGTTGCTTTTGGCCGTACGATTTGGATAACGAGTTTTCGATTAACATTTTGGGGTCCTTGCTTTTGTGAGATGCGTAAAACACGGTTGCTGCCGTGACGCCGATCAGAATCGCTGCAACAAAAAGAACCGCTCCAAATCTCCGCTTGTTCATTTGGCTCCCCCTATTCCCGTCTCGGCTTGGCAATTGACGCATCTGCTCCCGATTACCATTATACGGAAATATCTGACCAGGTTCTATTCAATGTATATTTAAGATCATCATGGCACCTGCCAGGGATCAACCCGCCTCCGGGCTTTTAGGAATAATGGATCGAAAGCATGTTCCAATAGAATAAAAAGGCGGTAGAAACCAGGCACAGAAGGATCGCCGCCCAAGAGCAAATAACAGGGACCAGCCGCTTTTCCGTACCGGATTTCCAAAGCCGGAAGGCCTTGACTCCCAGGGCGGCGGCCCCCGCCAACGCGAGAAAAGGAAGAGAAGAGAAGCCCCAGGCATACCATGCCGGATACCCTCGCTGAAAAACACCCGAATTGCCATACAGCAGCTGCCCGATCAAGTACACGGTGAACAGGGTGGCGATCCATGCCGCCGGACCGGGCGCAGGCTGCTTTTCCCTCCGGATGAGCCGCAGCAAATAACGGAAGACGCCGGTCAAAAACAAGAGGACCCAAAACAGGCCGATGGCGGCATAGGCGGCAAAAGCGGTGCCGGGGTGCCGCCACCAGGGCGGTTTTTCCGCGATGGTGACGCCCTGGGTGAACGTCAGCTTCCAGACCACTTTTTCCTGACGGAACGAAACGGTATCCTCGCGGTCCCGATCCTGGAACAACCCCTCGCTTACGGGGCGATAGACTCTGCCCTCGGCCTCCCCGGAGCCTCCGGGAAAGACACCCGTGATGACCAGCGCGTCCCCCGAGCCTTTCACCTCGTAATTCTTCACTCCGAGAAACCGGTACCACTTTCCCCACCCTTGCAGGGGGCCCAGATTCATCGTATAGGTTCGTTCGTACGGTGCCGGATTCTCCGCATGAGCCCCTGCGGGCTGCGCGGGTTGAATTCCGGCTTTGGCTTCGGGGAGCAGGCTGTAAACGGCGGCCGCCACCTTGTCGTGAATAGAAAGACCGGGCCCCCCGGCGGCGTTGGCAATGACGAGGATGCCGATATTTTGGGAAGGGAGCAGCTCCATTTTAGCCGAAAAGCCGTCCACATCGCCCGTATGCGAAACGGCGAGCAGCCCGCTTTTCAGCCGGTTGCGAAAAAAGCCGTACCCCACGCCTTCCACATCGGGATGCTCCGAAAAGTGGCTTGCCTGCATTTCCTCGACGGAACCTGGGGCGAGAATTTGCTTCCCTTGGTAGCTGCCTCCGTTCAACTGGGCGATCATGAAATGCGCCCATTCTGCAGGCACGACGCTTGCGCCGCCCGCGCCGGGCAAATTGACGTACGAATGGGGGAGCGGCTGGTAGCTTCCGTTTACATACGTGTATGAACGCGCCATATCCGGCGATTCCGGGGCGTTAAGGGCTGCGCTCGGCATATCGAGCGGCTGGAACAAGTGCCGGGACAGGTAGTTCTCCAGCCTGCTGCCGGATACTTCTTCCACGACATAGGCGGCCGTACCGAGCCCGGCGTTGCTGTAGGCATATTCCGTGCCGGGCGTGCGAACCGGCGGCTGCTTGCGGTAATACCGGTTCAGGTACGTTTCCAAAGGAACCGTTTGGGATGGAGTTTCGGCGGTGATCCCGTACAGCGCTTCATCCAGCCCGGCGGTGTGGGTCAGCAAATGCTGCAAGGTAATCGGTTGGTGCCAGTAAAGAGGAATTTGGAAATCCGTCAGGTAGGCGTTGATATCTTTCTCCAGGGAGACTTTTCCCTGCTCCTTCAATTGCATGACCGCCGCAGCCGTCAAGGTTTTGGTCAGCGAGCCGACCGGCATGACGGTTCGTTCCGGATCGACCGGGATGCTCCGCTCGATATCCGCATAGCCATACCCCTTTTGAAAAAGAATCCGGTCCTCCACGGTAACCACAACAGCGGTTCCCGGAATGTGGCCCTCCGTCATCGCTTCGTTAACAACGGCGTCCAGGGTTTGCTCCAGCCGGGCGGAAGAGAGCCCTTCCCCGGCGGCCGCCGCCGCGTCGGGAAACCATCCTCCTGTCGCATTTACGAGAAGAACCAGCAGGGCGATCATCGTGCAGCTGCGTTTCATCCCGTCCCACCTCCTGCTACAAGTTCTGTGTTCTTTCTTTGGCCAGCATAACCGGGCCGTCTTTCGTCACCCTGTCGCCAATCTTAAATTCATCTTAAATCGGCGAGAGCCGGCGTCCGGCATGATAAACTGGAAGAAAGAAGCGGGGAACAGGAGGCCGGTTTGTGCAAAGAACGGTATTGCTCGTGGACGACAACCGGGAGATCGTCGAACTGCTGGGGTTGTTTCTTACTAAGGAAGACATACGTGTCGTGGAAGCCTATAACGGCGCAGAGGCGTGGGGCTGCATCAAACGCGAAAAAATCGACCTTGCGGTGTTGGATATTATGATGCCGGAGCTGGACGGCATCCAGCTGTTGAAGCTCCTGCGCACCGAATACAAGCTGCCCGTCATTATGCTGTCCGCCAGAAATCAGGACGACGACAAAATCATGGGCCTGCAAATAGGCGCCGATGATTTTATTTCGAAGCCCTTTAATCCGCTGGAGGTCGTAGCCCGCATCCAGGCCATGCTGCGGCGGAGTTACGAGTTCAGCGCGCCTGCCCGGCCGGAGCCGAGTCAGGCGGAGGATACGGTGAACGGGGAGTTGAGGCTTAACCATCGAAACTGCATGCTGTACAAGAACGGACAGGAGATTTCACTGACGGCGATGGAGTACAAGCTGCTTACAACGCTAATGGGGGCTCCGGGACGCGTTTTTACCAAAAAACAATTGTTTGAGCAGGTTTGGGCCGATCCCTATTACGAGGATGCCAATACCGTGATGGTTCATATCTCCAGGCTGCGCGAAAAAATCGAGGATTCGCCCCGGCAGCCGGTCTATCTCCATACCATCCGCGGGCTGGGCTACAAGTTTGCCAAGAAGGGGGAAGGCCGGTGAACAAGGACAAGCTGTTTTACGCGTTGTTTAAGTCCTTTGTCGGAGTGGCGGTTTTGTCGGGCGCGGTGATTCTGGCTTTTCTTGGCTTGGCGCTGGATATGGACAGCCGGACCATTGAGGTGAAGCTGCCTGGGCTGCTTTTGTTCCTGGCTTTGTTCGGCGCGTGCAGCCTTTTGTACAGCCTGTGGACCGCCAAACGGATTACCGGCCCTCTGGAGCAGCTTGCGTCCGCCATCCGGCGGATGGGGGAGGGGCGATACAGCGAACGGCTGGACGTTGCCGCCGGGTACGAGTTTTCGGTTATTCAGCAGCATTTTAACGAGATGGCGGCGTCGCTGGAGCGGGCGGAGGCGGAGAACCGAAGGCTGGAGGAAGGCAAACGGCGGATGCTGGCTGACCTGTCCCATGATCTGAAGACGCCCATCACGACGATTCAGGGTTACGCGAAGGCGCTGGAGCTGGGCATGCAGGAGAATGAGGAGAAGAAGGACCGCTACCTTCAGCTGATCTACACCAAAGCGACACAGGTCACGGCGCTGATCGACCAGATTTTTCAGCTGTCCAAGCTGGACCGTCCGGATTATCCGCTCGTCGTGGAGCGGACGGATGCAGCTGAGCTGCTGAGGGAGATGGCGGCCGATTTTTATGAGCCTTTTGAGAAAAAAGGATTCAGTCTGGAGGCGGACATTCCGGGGGAGGAAGTTTGGGCGGAATGCGATCCGAATTTGCTGCGGCGGGCGATTGGCAATCTGCTGGCCAACGCCTTGAAGCATAACCCGCCGGGCACAAAGGCTGCGGTTCAGCTTAAAGAATCGGAGGGGCGGCTTACGCTTGTTGTGGCGGATAACGGCGTCGGCATCCCGGACGAGTTGATAACCGCGGTGTTCGATCCGTTTGTCCGGGGGGACGCCGCACGGCGGGAAGACGGGGGCTCCGGGCTCGGACTGGCCATCGCCCGGCAGATCGCGGAGCTGCACGGCGGCGAGCTGCTGCTGGATAACAAGCAGGGGGGGACCCGGTTTGAACTGGTGCTCGGCGGAGAGAGGGTTTTCGCTCACAGGGTGGGGAAGGAAGTGCAAAAAAGCAACTAAACCGGCTGTTATTTGCTACTTTCGGCTAAATAGATGCACAGAGGCAATTATTTCTCTCATTTTCGCCGGATATCGCTTTTTTTGCAGGAAATAAGTGCGTGTATGAAATTATTTCGCGATGGGAGCGAAAGTCATTGGAAATAAGTATCGCTTTGCACCTATTTGCTATGGCCTTCCCTGATCAATCATTCGTGTGGCCCCGCAGCCGTTCCCTACTCAGTAAACTCAGTTAAGAAAGCAGAGGCAAATGGCAGGATGAGTAAAGCAAACGGGGCCGTCCCAGAAAGAACAACCTTTGTGGGGGTGCACCGTGCGTCGGAAGATCGCGAACAAGCGAAAAACCCACCGCTGAATAGGTTGGCAGCCTAACGGTGGGTTTTGCTTGGGCTTTATGCTCCTGCGCGCCGTGGTGGTCCACAGCCTTTCGGGTCCTAAGGGCCTTTGCCGCGTCAACGGCAGAGGCCCTTTTTAAGTATACGGCAAAAAGAAGACAAATCATTACTCCTGGCTGAATTATACCATGGTATTTTAAGGAAAAGAAATGCGCTGTATTCCTTGGACTGCGATTAGTCCTCTTCCGTTTCCACAAGATCGATAATGTCGCGGATATCCTTAACCTTCAACGCATTAGCAATCCGTTCAATATGGCGGAAGCTGATGCTTTCTCTTTTTCCATTCGACAATTCGCTCAGCGCAGCATGACGGACATCGGATAAGTTGGAAAGCTCGCGTAAGGAAAGTTTATGCTTTTTCGTTAATTCGCCGATGCGTACTACAACTCGTTTTGCCATCGTTATCACCGTTAGTTGTTGAATGTTAGTTATTGACTATACGCAAAAGCGTAACATATAATGAAATTAGGGTTGGTACGCATATGCGTAATTATTCAAAATAATCGGAGTTGATCGAACGATGGACCTGCTCGCGTGTTACGAGAAGCTGGTGGACGAAGAGAAGGAACTCGTCGGCAAGATCAAGCGGTGCGAGGGCTGCTCCTGGGCGATTTTGGATTAACTGACGCAGCAAGAGGAGCCGGGAAAGGGAATCGGAGAGGAGATTTTAAGCGCGGTGCATACCATCGAGCAGGATTTGCGGACGGAGCTGCTCCACCTTCGGTATGAAAAGGGAATGCTGGCCGGACGGCTTAAGGTCATCGGCCGGGAGGAAGACCGAAGGCAGGGCCGCGAGGAAGAATAACGAATAACGGATTTTCCAGAAAAAGATCAGGCATGCAAAGTTCATAAAAAGGTTCCAGTTTAATCCTAAGCGTTCGATAGCCCGCTATTGCGTTCCGCATTCTCTCAAGTCCCGCAAGGGCGGCTTGGGAAACGGACCAGCCCTCGTCTAAGCCTTCGTCGCCCGCTCCCGCAAAGCCGCTTCCATTCGCGTACCGCTGTTTTCCTTCCGATTGGCAACAAACACGCCCAATAGAATCAGAGCGGCTCCGGTATACCCCGGCCATCCCATCGTTTCGTTCAGGAAGACAAACGCGAAGAAGGCGGAGAAGACCGGCTCCAGCGAAAAAAGAAATCCGACGCTTTCGGCCGTGGTATGTTTTTGCGCGACCGCCTGCATGACGAAGCCGTAGGCGCCGCAGATGAAGGCCAGCCCGAGAACCGCAGTCCATTGAACGGGCGTGGCCGGCGTCGCCCATTCCTCCAGGGCGAGGCTTCCAAGCCCCGCATAGAGGGCGGCAAAACCAAGCTGGAAGATGCCAAGCCGAAGCGCGTCCGTGCGGCGCACAAAGCGATTCGTGAGTACGATATGGACCGCATAAAAAACAGCTGCAGCCAAACATAACGCCGACCCGGCATCCAGCGCAAACGCGCCGCCGGTGAGCAGAAACAAGCCAGCGGTGACGACGGCGGTGCCCAGTACAATTTTGAGAGACGGAGGTTTGCGTGTCAGAACCGATTGCAGAAGAGGCACGAAAATGACGGTCGTGCTGGTTAAGAAGCCCGCCGAGGAGGCGGAGGTTGTTTTGATGCCGTACATTAACGTGACAAATACCCCGCACAGCAAGGCTCCGCAGATGGCGGCGTAGCGCAGGGTTTTGGCGTCGGTCTTTTTGACGGAGGGGAAGAACAAGAGGGCCGTGGCCAGAAACGCTAGCCCGCAACGCATCGCCACCATTTGAAAAGGGGGAATGCCTTCCGCTCCGAGCTTCATAAACAAATAGGACAGTCCCCACGCCAGGGATACCGTCGCCAGAATAAGATTGGCTTTCTTTTGCGTCATGCCTTCCGCCCGCCTGTCGTTCCGATGTCTTGACTCCTATCCTAAGCAAAGGCAGTATATAAGAAAAGCGAATATTTGTAATGCAGAACATGAAGGTTTCTTATGGGGGCGCGGCATGAAACGGTCCAAATACGAAGTGTTTATAAAAGTGGTGGAGCTGGGCAGCTTGTCCCGCGCGGCGGAGTATTGCAGCTACTCCCAATCGGCGGTGAGCCAGATTATTTTGTCGCTGGAGAACGAGCTGGGGCTGAAGCTGCTGAACCGCAGCCATGCGGGCGTCGGGCTTACCTCGGAGGGGGAGCAGCTGCTGCCTTATATCCGTCAGCTGAGCAGCGGACACCTCGAATTATCGGACAGGGTTTCCGAGCTGCACGGCGTGGAAAGCGGACTGGTCCGGATCGGTACCTTTTCCAGCGTGTCCTGCCACCTGCTTTCGCCATTGCTGAAGGACTTCAAGGCCCGGCATCCGAACATCCGGTTTGAGCTGCACCAGGGAGGGTACCGCCAAATAGAAGAATGGGTAGCGGACGGAACCGTGGACTTCGGGTTTGTGGACCTGCCCACCGTGAAGGAGTTTGAGGTGATTCCCGTTTGCCAGGACCGCTTGCTGGCCGTGCTTCCGGCAGATCACCGGTACGCCAATGCTGAAAGCGTACCGCTCAGCCTGTTTGAAGAAGAACCCGTCATTCTGCTGGAGGAAGGCACGAGGCGGGAGGTTTTGGAGCTTTTTCGGAAAACCATCGGGAAACCCAACATTGAATACCGCATTGACGACGACTACACCGTCATGTCCATGGTGGAGAACGGACTGGGCATCAGCATGCTGGCGGAGCTCGTGTTGTTGCGGAACCCTTACCGCATTGTTGTAAAAGACACCGAGCCGGGCTTTACCCGGAAAATCGGCATGGCCCTGCGGAACCGGAAACAAGCGTCCACCGCCGTGAGGTGTTTTGTCGATTTTGTCACCGAAAACAAAGACCGTTACATCAGCCGTTCTTTGAAGCTTCCCGCCCGGTAACGCGAGGTGTGCCGGGTTATTTTCATAAGTGAAGAAGTGGGAGTTGCTTGCAAAAAATAGGTACAGTACATGATATGACCCATGAGGCTGAAGCAAGGCGGCAAGCTGAAAAAACGTGGAAAGGGGGAAGGGGGATTTTGGAGCCGGTTATTGATCACATCCAGATAACGGTGAAAGATATGGAAGCAGCGGAGCCTTTCTATGATAAATTTCTGCCGCTTCTGGGATTCGATATCCGAAACAAAGTGAGCGCGTTTATAGAAGAACATGATTTTTATGTCGTTGAATATACACATCCTTTACTGGCTTTTGCAATCACTTCGCCAAGAAAAGCGTTTAAAGATGACGCCATCCATCGCAGAAAACCGGGGGCGCTGCATCATTTGGCCTTTAAAGCGGAATCCCGGGAAGAGGTGGACCGGCTTTATACGGAGCTGGACAAGATTGGGGCGAACCTGTTGAACAAGCCCAAGCTGTTTACGGAGTACAGCACGAACTACTACGCCATTTTCTTTAAGGATATCGAAGGCATCAAATACGAAATTGTCTGCAATAAACCTTGAGGCTCGCTGCGTTAGCAGCTCTTAAGGTTTCCGCCCGGCAGCGCAAAGCATGCCGGGTTCTTTTATGCCGTGAAATAAGAGACGGCGGGAAGCGCAAGCAGAGGCACCGCAAGCAGAAGCAGCACATGGACGGCCTTTTGCCTTCGCGCGTCCTCCTGGTGCGCCCGGTCGCCTTTAAGCGCCCGGTCAATATAAAAATTCGCACGCGTCTGACTTCCGCTTGCGAGCGTCCGGTCCAGGATCATGGCGAGAAGCAGCAGAATGACGCCGCCGGACAGGTAGATAGCGGAAAGGTCCGCTTCGAATCGGTGCCCAACGGTAAAAGCAGCGATAGCAAACAGGTACCAGGCTGCAATGAGCATGTGCTTCTCTCCTTTTGTAAACCTCATCCTTCTGCGGAAGCCTAACTATTTTTCCTCCATAATTATACAACTCCTCGTTTCGGTTTTCACTTCTTTGCTGATCCGGCGGGACATGGGCGGCTAACGGTTGCCACAGCGCTTATTCGCGCCAAAAAGGGCCTTTTCAAATTCTAACGGTTGCCACAACGCTTATTTGGGGGAAAACGGGCGGAATCGGATGGAAAAAACGAAAATAAGCCCTGTGGCAACCGTTACAGTTTTTCACAGCCTCTTTTTGGGCAAATAGCCTCTGTGGCAACCGTTACAGTTTCCGGACTCTTTTTTTGGGGCCTATCAAAACGCCATGGCTAAAGGCAGAGCAGCCGCCCGGAGGTTCCGAAGCATTCGCGAGTTTTATTCAGGGCGGCGGCCCCCCGTTCTCCTGCAGGCAAGGGCTTTGCTTCGCCCGTCTTGCGCGGGCTTGGGATCAATAGTTCCCGCAGGGGGAGAAGGAAACGGCGGATGCGGATGTTTTTGCCCGCTTCAACCTGCCATTGATCGAAAAAGCATTAGTAGCAAGGAGGGATAGCCGGACCTTTGCCCGAAACAACGCCGGGGGGAGTATCAAAAATATACGGCGGTGCGGGTGGCAGATGAGGCTCGGGTGCCAGCGGTTGCGGATTGGCCACGTAATTGAATGTTCCGCATCCATCCATACTGGGCCCATGAGCCCAACGGCCGGTTGCACTCTCGTTGCCGCGAGAAAAATTGAACAAGGTGTAGGCAACCTGCTCCTTTTGCAGGCTTCGCGGGAATGTGCTTGGTACAACCTTGCCTTCCATTTGTTCCAGTTCGGCAATAGCGGCCAGCCACTGATTTTGGTGCATGGTGTCCCTTGCGAGAAGCCAGGCGAGCATATCCTTGACGCCCCGGTCTGTCGTCATTTCATAGAGACGCGCCACCTGCAGTCTTCCCTGGGACTCCGCGTTCAGGTTTGCCCGGAAATCCGCGAGCAGGTTTCCGCTTGCTATGGTGTACTTCGCGTTCCAGGGATACCCCACGCTGTCGGTCGGCATGGCGCCAAGACCGGATACGATGGCATGCTGAGGGTTCATCCCGCCCAAAACAGCAGCGAGAACGGGATTTTTGGCCGCCTGCTCCAGATCGCCGACCGGCGCGTTATCCAGCAAACGGGCGATCATGGTCGCAAGCATTTCAATGTGCGCCAGCTCCTCCGTGCCGGTGTCCATTAACAAATCCCTGTATTTGCCGTCCCCCCGTGTATTCCAGCCCTGAAACAGATACTGCATGGCCACGGTGATTTCTCCAAACTGTCCCCCTAAAGCTTCTTGAAGCTTTTTGGCATATACCGGGTCCGGTCTTTCAGGCTTTGCCTGGTACTGCAGCTCTTTGATATGGAAAAACATTGCATTCACTCCTTTGCGGATCTGGGCGTTTGACCCTATCAACTTATGGAGGTCTTGCCCGGCGGGTGCATGTTTATCGGGAATGTTGGATGTCGCCTGAGTGGAATCTCCGCTCAGGCCTTCGAGCGGGTCCGCATTCTTTCGCATCATGATCTACTGCCGCTTTCCAACCGGATAAAATTGCCGCGCGATAACGTATTTTTCTCATATCGCAAACGCTGGATTTCGTGTACGATGGAGGAATACAAGCGGCCCACGGAGGCCGCCATTCCAGAGACAAAAGGGGTCTTTGCAAGTGGAAACCAAGGGAGCGCCGGGGCTGCAGAAAAAGCTGCTGCCGCGTCACATCAGCTTTATGGCCATGGGGGGCGTTATCGGCACCGGGATTTTCAAGGGGAGCTCGGAGACGATCAGCCTGGCGGGGCCGGGGGTTGTTTTTTCGTATGCGTTTGCAGGACTGCTGCTGCTGGTGGTTATGGGCTGCATCGCCGAGATGGCGACCGTCTACCCGCAGCAGAACATGAAGGATTTCATCCGCCGGGCGTTTGGGGAACGGATTTCCTTCGTCGTCGGCTGGCTTTACTGCTTCATGTGGCTGTCCGTGTGCGTGATTGAAATCATCGCGGCCGGGAGCTTTCTGCAATACTGGCTGCCGGAGGTTCCGCTCTGGCTGCTTAGTTTGGCGAGCGCCCTCGTTGTGCTCGCCATCAACCTGATGAGCGTGGACGGCTTTGGGGAGATGGAGTTTTGGCTGGCGGGGCTGAAAATTTTGATGATCCTCGTGTTTATCGTGCTGGGCGGGTTCTTGCTGTTCGGAATCATCCCGGATGGGGACACGCCTTACTTGTCCAATTACACCGGGAACGGCGGCTTTTTCCCGAACGGGTGGACGGCGATCTTCTCGTCGCTTCTGGTGGTCACGTTCTCCTACGGCGGCTCGGAGCTGATCGGCCTGACGCTGACGGAAACCGAAAACGCGGGCAAGGTGCTGCCCAGGGTCGTCAAGAATTTCATTCTTCGCGTGGTGCTGTTCTACACGCTGCCGATTCTCGTCATCTGCGGTTTGGTGCCGTGGGACCAGATCGACGGACAGAGCAGCCCGTTCGTTCAGGTGCTGTCCGCCACCGGGCTTCAGGGCTCGGCGCATATCATGAATGCGATCCTGATCATCGCCGTGCTGTCAGCGGCCAACTCGGGCATTTACGGAGCGACGCGGATGCTGCACTCGATGGCGGCCGCCGGAGAAGCGCCGGGCGCGCTCGCCAGGCTGTCCAAACGGAGCGTCCCCGTAAACAGCCTCAAGCTCTGCGCCGTCATTCTTATCCTCGGCGCGCTGCTCGCTTACCCGGCCCAGGAGCGGCTGTTCCCGCTGCTTATGGCGGTCCCCGGCTTCGTGGTGCTGATTGTCTGGGTTGTCATCTGCCTGGCACAAATGAAACTGCGCAAGAGCTACCCGCTCGCCCCGAGCTTCCGGGTATGGGGCTTCCCGTACATCACCGGCCTGACGGCCTGCGTATTGGCCGCGATCGCCGTTGTTTTCGTGGTTGACCCGGACAACCGGATCAGCATCGGCGTTTGCCTGGGCTTCCTGCTTTTCCTGACGGTTTGGGCGTTCTTCAAGTTCCGCAAGGGCGCGGACGGAAAGCAGCCGGGGAACGGCACAGGCTGCTGAGCCGCCGGAGGAAGAAAGAGCCGCCTTGGCTGCCGTGGAAGCGGCGGCCCGGGCGGCTTCGTTTTTTCGGCCGCCTCAGGGTGCCGGACAAGAGAGGAGAATGCGAGCATGCCAACCGTATACTTTGTGGAAGCACGCGTGAGTCCCGCCCATCTGCTGGAGACCGGCCGGAGTAACCCGGATGCGGTACACGAAGCCGCAGAAGAAATCCGCAAAAACCCGCAGTATCGGTTAACGGAACGTTTCCCGAAAGGGTGATAGAATAAATTTTGAAATGTGATAAGAAATTTTTAACAACATTGTGAACGTCCCGCCGAACCCGTTGACAGTGCATGCGGCCCGGTGCTACTCTCGAGCAGTGCAAACGCGGCGCCTGAACGCCAGGCGGGAAAGGCGCGTCCGTTTTTGCGCGACGCGCAAAGAGGAAGTCCGGTTTGCGACCCGATAGGGGCCCATCCAGAAAACTCTTCGCCGGAAGAGTTTTTTCTTTTTTACCGATCATTGTGCAAGGTAACCTATACAGAAAAGAATGTGATGACGTGGGACAGCCTGCTGTACGGCTTCGTGCAAAGGGATTTTGGAACGGTTTGCTGGATAAGCATTTTACCGGGGAGTCCATGGACTATCGCCAGATAATCGCGCTTTTCCTTCCGCTTTTGATCGATCAGGCTTTTATTGTCGGCCTCAATGTGGTAAACACCGCCATGATCAGCTCGTCCGGCGTGGATGCGGTCAGCGCGGTCAACATCATCGATTCGCTGAACCTTTTTCTGATCAACGTTTTTATCGCCGTGTCCACCGGGGGGACGGTGGTGGTTGCTCAATACAAAGGACGCGGCGACCGGCAGATGGTGTCCCGTGCGGCGGCCGGAACGGTATCGTCTGTCTCCCTGTTTGCGCTCGCGATCGGTCTTGTGGTCATCCTGTTCCATAACCCGCTGCTCGGTGCTTTGTTCGGCTCGGCCGATCCGGCGGTGCTCGCCAATGCGAAGATTTATCTGAACGGAAGCGGGCTTTCGTTCCTCGGCATCGCGATTGTCGAGGCGGTCTGCGGGGCCATGCGGGGGATCGGGAAAACCCGGGCTTCGCTGATGCTATCGTTGATTATGAACCTTACCTACGTCGTTTTGAACGTGATTTTTATTTATCTGCTGGATATGGGCGTGCTGGGCATGACCATTGCCGTGAACGCCTCCCGTTATGCGGCGGCGCTCTGCGCGATTTTTTACCTGCTTCGTATGGACGCCACCCTGCTGATCCGGTTGCGCGACCTGCTCCGGGTGCAGATGGACATGCTGAAGCGGATTTTGTTCATCGGGCTGCCTTTTGCGGCGGAGCAGATGTTCTTCAATGGGGGCAAGCTGCTGACCCAGGTCTTTATCGTCAGCATGGGCACTTACGCCATCGCCACGAATGCAATCAGCTCCTCGCTGTCCCTGTTGTTTCAGATTCCGGCCAATGCGCTGTCGCTTACGATCATCACCGTGGTCGGGCAGTGCATGGGCCGGGAGAACGTAGCGGATGCGCGCAAGTTTATCAAATCGTTCCTGTGGGCGTCCTCGCTTTCGTATGCGGTGATGGGCGTGCTGATCATGCCGTTTTTCGGGCCGATTGTCGGGCTGTTCCATCCTCCGGCTGAGATTGTCCACGATATCTTTGTCATCGTGCTGATTAATACGCTCGCGCAAATTCCGCTGTGGTCGATCAGCTTCATCACCCCGGCGGCGCTCCGGGCGGCGGGTGACTCCCGCTTTACATCCGTCACCGCCATGCTTACTATGTGGCTGTTTCGCGTGATTTTCGGCTACGTGCTGGGCATTGTTCTGGATATGGGCATCCTCGGCGTCTGGCTGGCGATGAACTGCGAATGGGGCGTGCGCGGGGCGATTTTCCTGTGGCGGCTGCGCGGGGATAAATGGTACCGGCATAAAGTGATTTGACGAAAAAAAGAACGGCGGCTTCCGGGGAAGACGGCGGAGAGCGGCAAGCAAAACCGGAGCGGACAATGGCATTTCAGCCTTGTCCGCTCCGGTTTTTGATGAGACTTCTACCCTTCCAGCACGATCAGGACGGGCAAAACGAAGAAGGACGCCAGCGTGGTCCAGACAATGCACTTGGACACAAACGCGGGCGAGGCGGAAAACCGTTCCGCCAGCACGACGCTGTTCACGGCGACCGGCATGCAGGCCAGGGTAAACAGCACGGAGAACAGCGTGCCCTCGATCCCGAGCAGGACGAGCGCCAAAAGCGCGATCAGCGGGGAAAGCGCCAGCCGCACCGTGACCCCGGTCCAAAACAGGGAGCGCGGCACGGTTTTGGCCTCCGGCGATCCGACCTTGACGATTTGCGCGCCGAGCACGATCAGCACGACGGGCGAATAGGCGGCCGCCACAAGGGAAACGCCCTGCGCCACATCCTCCGGGAGCCCAAGGCCTGTGACGCGAAGCAGAATGGCGAGCAGGGCGGCGTAGATCGCCGGCAGCGAGAACACGGATTTGACGGCGTTTTTCATCGAGAAGTGAGAGCGGGCCGAGAAGTAAATGCCGAGGGTGTTGACAATCACCATTTGCGACACGACGTAAACGGAAGCCTTGTCCAGTCCGGCTTGGCCGAACGCAAGCAGCACCAGCGGAAGCCCGTAATTGACGCTGTTGGTGAAGGTGGACACCAGGGTGAGCCCCGCCGTTTGCGGCGCGTCCAGTCTCAGCGCCTTGGAAAGTCCCTGTGCCAGCGCCCAGAGAAGAACCAGATTGAGCAGGGCAAAAGCGATGGAGCCGGAGATGTCGGCGGCGGAAATTTCGGCGTTCAGCAGCGTATCGAAAATAATGGCCGGGCTCAGCACGTACAAGTAAAGCGTCAGCAGCGGTTTGGTATCCAGCCCGCGAAAACGGGCCAGAAGCGCCCCGGCGGACACGGGAACAAGCAAAGGGATGATGACGTGCAAAAGAGTGGAGAAAACGCTCTGGATCACGGGACAGGCTCCTTTGGAATCGGGCAGGTTGAATTCGCGCCGGTGTTTCTTTTTACTATAGGCCGTTTGCGGCGCTGTTGTCCAAGACGGATTTTTGATATTGGCGATAGGCAAAACCTATGAAGAGGTATCGCCGAACTGTTGAGATATTATAAGCCAAGGACCCGGAGATTTTTTTCGGAAAAAGGAAAACCGATTGCCGCCCCGGAATGTCTAATGGCAAAGGAGAGGAACAGGGGGACGAACGTGGAGATGGAGGAATGGGCCGCCAGGGCCCGAAAAGGGGATGAAGAAGCGTTCGCGCAGCTGGCCGGCGCCTGCAAGGAGCGGCTGTACCGGATTGCCTGGGCTTATCTCAAGAATGAAGCGGACGCGCTCGAGGCCGTACAGGAGACGGTGTGCCGGGCGTACCTCAAAATCCGCAAGCTCAAGGAGCCGCGGCATGCCCTTACCTGGATGACGCGGATTCTCCTGAATTATTGCGCCGACGAAACCAGGCGCCGGTCGCGGACGGGCGCTCCGCTGGCCGACTACGACGCGGCGGTCTGGGATAAAGGGACGGACCCGGATTTGGCCGCCGCGATTGAAGGGCTCGCTCCGCAGTACCGGCGGGTCGTGATTCTGATGTATTTTGAAGGCTATACGCTGACCGAGATCGCGCGGATTCTGGAGCTGCCGGACGGAACGGTGAAAACGCGGCTGCATAAGGCGCTGGGGCAGCTGCGCAGCCATTTGGGAGAGGGGGAAGGGCATCGTGCGTGAAAAAGAAAATCATCCTGCGGAGCCGGCAGGCGGCTCGTCTGCTCCGACTGGGCCTTCTTTGGAGGGGCAAGGAAACGCCGAAGTCTTTCCGCGACCCGGCGATCCGGCCGGGCGCGGTCCTGCCGCAAGGTCCCTGCCGGAGCTGATGGCCGAATACCGTTCGATCCCTCTGCCCTCCGGTTTGGACGGAGCGGTGACGGCCGGCGTGCTTCGGGCCAAACGACGCCGCCGGAGGGCGCGCCGGTCGCGGGTTGCCGCCTGGACGGCCGCGGTTATGCTTGTGGTGCTGTTCGCCGGGGGCGTGCGGGTGTCGCCGGTATTCGCTTCCTACGTCAGCCGGATTCCCGGGATGGAGGGAATCGTTGAGCTTTTGTCCCGCGATCAAGGCTTGCAGCTGGCGGCCGATCACGATTTGCTGCAGGAGGTCGGGGTCTCCTCGGAGGAGCGGGACGGCATTCGCTTCCGCGTGGACGGAGTGATCGCGGATGAAGCGCGAATCGTCATCTTCTATACCATGGAGGCAATGGCGGGAAACCCGCTGCCCGGCGATTACTACCGGGCAGAGCCCCGGCTGTTTGACGAAGCGGGGAAACGACTCGAGGAAGGCTACGGGGTCTCGTCGTCCTGGTCGCCTGCCGAGCCGGGCGCGTCCTCCGTATCCCGTACCGTCGATATCAACCTGATGGACACGGGGGGAAGCATCCCTGCCAGGGTGGAGCTTGATTTTCGCAAGGATGATGCGGCGGAGGGAGCCGGTTCAAACGCCTCGTATCACGTCTCGTTTGCCATCGACCGGGAGAAGTTCCGCAGCATGCGGGTGGAGCAGGAGCTCAACCGTACGTTCACGACAGGCGGGCAGACGGTTATTCTGAAACGGGCCGTCTATTACCCCACCCGCATGATGCTCACGGTGGAATACCCTTCGGATAATCCGCTCCACGTGTTCGGGCTGGCCGGCATCGGGCTCAGGGACGAAAAGGGACGCGCCTGGGCAACCGCCTCGTCGGGGCTGACGGGCGTCTACGAGCCGGACGGCGGGTTTACGTACTATATGGAGAGCGCCTACTATAGCCGGCCGAAAAAACTGACGTTTGAAGGAGCGGGGGTGAGCGCTCTCGCGGATACCGACCGGACGGTAAAAATCGACCTGGACGCCGGCAAGCTGCTGCAGGGTCCTCCGGGCATGAAGCTGGAGAAGATGGACGCCGAAGGAGGCGACCGGGTCATCGTCCTCGGCTATCCGTCCGATCCTTTGCAAAGCAGCAGCCTGAATTTCACGGAAGCCGTGGATACACAAGGCGTTCAGCACGAGATTCGAACGAGAGGAAACGAATCGGATCTGGCGAAGCAGTACATCGCATCCGAATGGATTTTGAGCGGGGGAACAAAGCTCTCCGGCGTCATAACCCTGACTGTGGAAGGCTACAACGCGATTATCCGCAATCCGTTTGCGGTGGAGTTCGACACTCCGTTTCAGTAAAGCAGCGCGCAGTTCCCCGAGTGCGTGATCGGCGAAACCGGCGTGTCCGCGAGCGGAATTTTGAATTTTTTCAAAGGCGAACCCTTTATCCGAGTTTTCGTTGACGAATAATCATAATTATAAGAAGATAATGTATATTTATTGATAATTCGAACGGGTCATTGCCCGACATTGGAAAATGCACCCGGGAAGGCGGAACGGAATGGGGAAAAAGCTGCTCTCGGTCTTATGCATTCTGGCGCTGGCCGCCGGATTCATTGCTTCGCCCGCATACGCGATGGCCATCTACGTCAAGACATTGACGGGAAAGACGATTACCCTGGATGTGGAGCCAAGTGATTCCATTGAGAATGTAAAGGCGAAAATTCAGGACAAGGAAGGGATTCCGCCGGATCAGCAGCGGCTTATTTTTGCCGGCAAGCAGCTGGAAGACGGCCGGACGCTGTCGGACTATAACATCCAGAAGGACTCGACCCTCCATCTGGTGCTGAGATTGCAACCGGCTCCTGAGTTGACGGCTTCCGCCGCTCCGGGGAGCATGGTTGGGAGCACGGTGGTAACGGCCGTATACGGCGCGGACAACCGGCTGTGGGTTCGGGTTTCCGACTCGGCTCCGGCGGTGCCCCAGGCGTGGACCGATTTGCCGTCCGGCGGCGAGGCGCCGCTGCCGTATGAGCCGGGCACGGACATTTCCGGCGTGGACGCCTCCGTCCGCAAATACATCGGGGTTTATGAGACCGAGCCTGCCGGGAAAATTGTCGCGTTCAAGCTCATTACGCTGACGGAAGAGCAGATCAAGGCGCTCGAGCCGCCTTTGGCTCCCGTGCTCGAAGCGGAAGCCGGCGACGGAAAAGTGACGCTCCGCTGGAGCGAGTCGGCGGGAAGCGAGCGGTATGAGCTGTACCGCAGCTTGACTCCGGGCGGCTACGGCAGCGCCTTTGATACCGTAGACGCAGCGGCGGAGCGGAGCTATGAGGCGGGCGGCCTGACCAACGGGACGGCGTATTCCTTTACCGTGCGGGCCGTCAACGCCGCGGGGCCGGGCGGCCCGTCCAACGAAGTGACGGCGACGCCGATCGCGCCGGATGCGGGCGGAGAAGAGCCGGGGCCGACTCCGCCGGGAAGCGGAGAGGAACCGCCTGGCAGCGGCGGGGAAACGCCAGTTCCGCCTGCCGCGCCCGTACTGGCTACGCCCGCTGCGGGAGTCGCTAAGCTCAGCTTGTCGTGGAACCCGGTGGAAGGCGCGGTTGCTTACGCCGTCTATCAAAGCACGACTCCCGGCGTTTACGGAGCGGAAACGGCGACCGTTCCCGGCTCGGTGCAGGCTTACGAAGCCGGCGGCTTGACCAACGGGACGACGTACTATTTTACGGTCAAGGCGCTGAACGGCGCCGGGGCCGGACCTGCCTCGAACGAGGTGAGCGGCGTGCCGCAGGCTGCCGGAAGCGGAGAAGGGCCTCCTCCTTCGCCTTGGTATCCCGCGCCGCCTGCTCCCGGACCGACTCACGGCCTGACGATCAAGCTTGGCGGGGCTCCGGCAGACATCGGAACCGCCTCGCTCTCGAATGACGGAGGCCGCTCCATCCTGACGGTCGCGATTGACGGAGGCAAGCTGGAAGCCCGGCTGAAGGACGCTGCCGCCAGAGCAAGGCTTGCCATCGAGACCGGGGCGGAAACGGAAGCCGACGCGGTTATCCTCCGGCTGGACGCCCGGTCGATCAGGCTGTTGCAGGAAAAGGCCGGCGTTCTTGAGCTTCGTGCGGGCAGCACCGGGTTTGCGCTGCCGGTTCGCCTCGTGGCGCTCGCCGATATAGCCGAGCGCTTGGGAGCCGCTTCCGCAGAGGCGTTCCAAGTGGAGGTGGAGGCCGGCCCGCCTGCTCCGGATAAGGCCGCCGCGGCCGAACGCGCGGCTGCCCGGGGCGGCTACGCACTCGCGGGAGAGCCGCTGTCCTTTGCGGTGCGGGGCACGGACGGGACACGGACGGCGTC
The DNA here is from genome assembly GCF_059735245.1 of Gorillibacterium sp. sgz306347. NCBI lineage: Bacteria > Bacillati > Bacillota > Bacilli > Caryophanales > Paenibacillaceae > Gorillibacterium > Gorillibacterium sp. sgz306347. The sequence goes on along the minus strand of NZ_JCAPET010000063.1, from coordinate 1,273 downwards.
TGTTCCGTCGTTCGGCGCTTATGTCCAACTGCAAGCCGCGCTGCCTGCCGACGGTTCATCTGCAGGTACCGTAACGGCAGTCCGCGTCTTGGCGGACGGCTCGCTGCGGCCGGTGCCGACACGTATTGTGCAGGCCGGCGGGCAAGCATACGCCGGGATCAGCACCTTGGCGGACGGCGACTTCATCCTGGTGCGCAATGACGTACGGCTGCCGGCCTTTTCCGGCCACTGGTCCGGAGAAGCGGCGCAGGCGCTGGCCTCCCGCTTGATCCTTCTTCCGGAAGCGGCGGGCGCCGGCCCGCGCGCAGCGATAACCCGCGCAGGCTTTGCGTCCCTGCTGGCCCGCGGCCTGGGCCTCGAACCGGAAGCCGGCGGTGCGGCGTTCCCCGACGTTTCCGGCGCGGCCGCAAGCGGCGGCGACATCGGAGCCGCGCTTCACTACGGGCTCGCCGCCGGTTATACGGACGGCCGCTTCCGTCCGAATGCCGGCATTACGCGGCAGGAGGCGGTCGTTATGGCCGCCAAGGCCTTGTCCCTCGGCGGCCTGCCCGCCGCGCTTCCGGCCGCTCCGGGCGGAGCGTCGGACCCGCTTGCAGGCGGAGCGTCGGGCCCGCTTGCAGGCGGAGCGTCGGACCCGCTTGCGGGCGGAGCGTCGGACCCGCTTGCAGGCGGAGCGTTGGACCCGCTTGCAGGCGGAGCGTCGGACCCGCTTGCAGGCGGAGCGTCGGACCCGCTTGCGGGCTACCGCGATCGTGCGGACGCGGCTCCGTGGGCGGAGGCCGCTTTTGCCGACGCGCTGCGGACCGGCGTGCTGACCGGGCGTCCCGGCGAGCTGCTTGCGCCGCGCGAAACGCTCACCGCCGCCGAAGCCGCCGCGCTGGTGCACAAGCTGCTGCTGGCGGCGGGGCTGATCGACTAAGCGGGCATGGACCTTGCCTGCGCTGGGTTTGACTGGAGCCGTGGGATTCCACGGCTCTTTTTCATTTCGTTGGTTCCCGGTCAGTCTGTCTGGAGGATGTGGGCTCCCTTGCGGGTCGTTTTCGTGCTCGGATAATGGCGGAAAATGCGTGCGCTGCCGGCATCTGCCAACCGGAGCACTTTGCCCGCCGGTTCGTCTGCTTGAAGCTGTTCGGGCCAACGGAGATCCAGTAATAAGTGCAAAGATACACCTAATTCGGACGGAAACCGGGGAATTTGGCTGAATAGCTGCAAAAAGGCACTTATATTTCAGTAGACTTGCAAAGAAGTTAACATGGGGTAAAATGCCAAAAAA
>NZ_JCAPET010000062.1:0-23207 GCF_059735245.1 Gorillibacterium sp. sgz306347 | reverse complement strand
ACCCATGCCCTGGCGGGCACCACAGACTATGAAGTTGCGTTATTTACAGGGTAGAAAAAAGATGAAGCGAAATGCATAGGCATCTGCTTCATCTTGTAAACCGATATTACTCGATCTCCGGCGTTTGGGGCTTCGCCGTCGGAGCGGCCGCACTCGGCGCTGCCGGGGACCCGGTCAAAGCGGAGCCGGGTGCCGGCGGAATCGCCGCCGAACCGGCTTTCCGGCCCGTCAGGCCGCGGATCAGGCCGTTCAGGTCGATCCCGGATACGTCCTTCAGCATCTCGGGGGCGGTCGCCATCAGCTCGGTCACGTAATTGCTGACGCGCGCCGCGCCTTCGCCCTTGCCGGTGTCGACGACCGTCAGCTTGTCGATCGAAGAGATCGGCTGGGCGATCTTGCCCGCCAGTTCCGGCAGCATCTTCACAATGATGTCCAGCACGGCCGCTTCGCCGAACTTCTGGAACGCTTCGGCCAGCTTCTCCTTGGCTTCCGCCTCGGCGAGGCCGCGCAGGCGGATGACCTCCGCCTCGGCCGTACCTTTAGCCCGCTCGGCGTCGGCGATCGCCTGGCCTTCCAGGCGCTTCTGCTCCGCGTTCGCTTTGGCCTGCCGCTCGATGCTGTAGGAAAGGGCGTCCGCTTCGCGCATTTTGCGGGCCTTATCGGCTTCCGCCGCCTGTTCGACCGAGTAGCGGTCGGCGTCGGCTTTCTTCTTGACCTCCGCGTCGTATTGCTTTTCGCGGACCTGAATTTCCTTTTGCTGCAGGTCGATTTCCCGCTCCTTGCGGACGAGCTCGACCTTCATTTGTTCCTCGACGGCGATCTGCTTGGCTTTCGCTTCCTGAATGAAGTACGCCTGGTCGGCCTCCGCCTTCGCGGTATCCTGCTCCTTCTTAAAGGCCGCGACCTTCAGCTCCCGCTCCTTCTCGGCTTCGGCGATGTTAGTGTCGCGCAGCAGCTCGGCCTTTTGGCCTTCCTCGGTCGCCTTTGCCTTCTGAATCCGGGAGTCCCGCACGGCTTCCGCCTCGGCGATTTCCGCGTCCCGCTTGACGGCGGCGATCCGGGGTTTCCCGAGCGCGTCCAGGTAGCCCTGCTTGTCGCGGACGTCCTTGATGGTGAAGGAGACGATTTGCAGCCCCATCTTCTTCAGGTCCTTGGCGGCAACGCCCTGAACCTCCTGCGCGAAACGGTCGCGGTTGCGGTAAACCTCTTCGACGGTCATCGAGCCGAGAATCGCCCGCAGATGGCCTTCCAGCACTTCCTGCGCTTCGCCCTTCAGCGCCTCGATCGGCTTGCCCATGAACTGCTCGGCGGCGGTGGCCACGTCTTCGACGGACCCGCCGATCTTTATGATGGCAACCCCGTCGGCGATGACGGGAACGCCTTGCTCGGTGTAGACCTCCGGTGTGGAAACATCCAGCTTGTGGGAGAGCAAGGATAAGTATTCGGCCTGCTGAAAAATCGGCCAGATAAAAGCGCCTCCGCCTCGGACAATCTTGATTTTGCGTCCGGTATTGGTGCCTTCCGCCGCGTCGGTGGTAACGTTCTTGCTGCCGAGGAAGGAGCCCGTGACGATCATCGCTTCATCCGGACCGACCGTTTTGTACCGGGCCATGAAGGCCAGGCCCAGCAGGACGATGACGGCGACGACAATGATCGGAATCACGAGAAACCCGTATTCCCCATTCAAAAAGTCATTCATCGATCTTTAGTCCCCTTTGCTTGTATTTTCAAACCGGGCCACGTAAACGGCGCCATCCTTCACTTCCACGATGACGACGCGGTCGCCCGCTTGAATGTCGAGCCTTTCGAAGCTGCCTGCGATCTGGTTGGTGTTGGCCGCGCCCGTGCGGACCAGCACCTCTCCGTAGCCGTTTGCCGGAATCGGCACAATCACCTCGGCCACTTTGCCTGTCAGCCCGCTCATCGAGTATCCGGTGGAGTTCTCGCTGTTTTGCATCGGCTTGACATAAAACAGATGCACCATCATGCCGCCCGCCAAACCGGCCAGAGCGGCAATCGCCAATACCGCGATCCAGCCCAGCTCCGTGTAAACCTCCAGCATGATTCCGGTGCCGCCCAGAATCGTGACGACCGATGCCACGACCGTGGGGTTCAGGTAATCCGCCGAAAGAAAGTCAAGCGCTCCGTCCAGCGCAGTGCTGAGAATATCGCCCAAAAGAACCGAAATAACCGCAAATAGGGCGCCAAAGACCAAACATCCGATATAAAAATGAAGCATGCTCAGTGTACCTCCCTGTAGCGCGGATTTTTTCGTTCTTTGTGAAGCGTTTCTCTTTCCTTTCATACGGAACAATCGTCCGAATGTTTCAACTTATCGGAAACGGCCGTCCGGCCGGGAAGGAAGCCCCTCCATTTTCCATGATAAAGAACGCAAACCGGAAAGACAACGGAGAGTTCGAAAAACGGGAGCAGCCGGCATGCGAATTTTGTCGGCGGGAGGCGGGGCCGACGGCCGTTTTCGACAGGAGGGGCGGACTATTTACGCGGCGGGAAAGGAAGTTTATAATTTCAATTAACGTTATTTTACATAATTATGGCATTGCTCCTCGATTTCAAATATAACCCTGTCGTTTTACGCAGCAGCTTTTGGTCCGACCATAAAAGAAAACGTTTTCTTTGGAGGATGGCCTATGAAAAGGTTGTATTTTGATTATTGCGCTTCCGCTCCGCTTTGTCCCGAAGCCGCTCAAATGTTGGCGGAAGCCACGGTTTCCCTCTATGCCAACCCTTCCTCTCCCCATGAGCCGGGAGACCGCGCTTCCCTGGCGGTGGAGGAGGCCCGCGCGGATGTGGCCGCTTTGCTCCGGGTGAGGGGAGAGGAGGTCGTCTTCACCTCGGGCGCCACGGAGAGCAACAACCTGGCCTTATTCGGGGCGGTGAAGGCGCTCCGCCGGGAGAATGACCGGCCGCTGCATGTCATTGCCTCCGCAATCGAGCATTCGTCCGTCTACAGCGTCTGCCGGCAGCTTGAGCGGGAAAACGTGGAGGTTTCCTTCGTCCCGGTGGATGCCCGCGGGGTCGTAGATCCGGCGGATGTCGAGGAGCGGCTTCGCCCAAACACGGCCCTGGTCAGCATCATGCACGTGAATAACGAAACGGGCGCCGTGCAGCCCATCGAGGAAATCGGCCGGATGCTGCGGTCCCGTCAGGACGTGGTGTTCCATGTAGACGGGGTGCAGGGCTTCGGCAAGGTGCCGCTTGATCTCGAAAATATCGGCCTTTACACGCTCTCCGGTCATAAAATCGGAGGGCCGAAGGGGACGGGCCTGCTGATCGTCAAGCAAGGCGTTGCCTTGGAGCCGCTTTTTTACGGCGGCGGCCAGGAGGCCGGCATCCGGCCGGGGACGACAAATGTGCCCGGCGTGCTCGCCCTGGCGGCGGCCGTCCGGCAGTCGGCCGAAGGAGCCCGGCGCCGGTCCGGGCAGCTTCGCGCCATGCAGGACTTGCTGCTGCGGGAAGTGAAGTCGCACCCTGAGCTGGTGCTCAACACGCCGGAGGCTCCGTATGGGGCGCCGCACATCCTTAATTTTTCGTACCCGGGCAAAACGTCCGCGCTTTTGCTCAGCATTTTGGCCCGGTACGGAATCGCGGCTTCGTCCCAGTCCGCTTGCTCGTCCAAAGGCGGAGCGGCCAGCCGGGTGCTGATGGAAATCACGAAGGACGAAGCAGTGGCTTCCGGTAGCGTCCGGATCAGCCTGCACGAATCGGTGCGCCCGGAAGAGACGGAAGCGCTCGCCGAAGCAATCCGGAGCATGACCCGGCAGCTTGCCTCAGGGCGGTTGTTTGCGCATTTGGGCTAACGGTTCCCCGGGCGGAACGGGGCAGCCCCTCATCACAGACGGAAAGCGGGTATGCAGGACATGGATCAGCTATTCTTTCCCTCTCTTGCGGAAACGGACGCCCGGCTGCCGGTCTATTTGACCAGCGCCGGGCATTGGGATCACCAGGTGGCGGTGGAGCGCCCGGGCGGATACCCGCATTACCAGTGGCTTCAAACGCTATCCGGGGAAGGAGAACTGAAGGTAGGCCGCGAGAAGCGGCGGGTCAAGGCGGGCGAAGGCGTGTTTTTGCTGCCGGGGGTGCCGCACGCGTATGAAGCGGCCGTCTCGCCGTGGGAGGTGGCGTGGTTTTCCTTTGACGGCCAGCAGGCCGGAGCGCTGGCCGATCTGGCCGGCCTGCGGCGGTCGGACGGGGTTCCCGCCGTCGAGGCGGACGACGCGGCCGAAGCGATCGGGAGTATCCTGGAAACCGCAGCCGCGGGAACGCCGGACAGCGCGGCGGAATGCTCCAAGCAAATTTACGCATTCCTTCTGGACCGGTACAAGCATGCGGCCGAGCCGCCGCCCCTTCGGCAGGAAAAAAAGCGGCTCCAGCCCGTGATCGATTTTATCGGGCGGGAGTACCGCCGGACGATTGCCTTGGACGAGCTGGCGGCGATCATCGGCGTAACCCCGCAGTACCTCTGCCTGCTTTTTAAGAAAACGACTCATCTCCGGCCCATGGAATATGTCAATCTGGAGCGCATCAACCGGAGCAAGGAGTTATTATTCCGCGACAGCGGCCTGAAGCTGCAGGAGGTAGCCCGGAGTGTGGGGTTCGAAAATCACAGCTATTTCAGCGCCCTGTTCAAACGTACGGTGGGCTTGACGCCAAAAGAGTTTCGGGCGATGCACGGCCTTCAATGACTGTCTTCCGGGAACTGCCGCACCAGCCGGCGCTCCCCGGGAGGCTGTTTTTTTTTGGCGACTTTGTCGATGTACATGTTGCAATCCGCGAGCTTGACGAGCCCGTGCAGATGGCTGTGGTCGTCGGGATAGACGGCGGTTCCGGCCGAAATGGTGACAGCAAAGCCGGTCTCGGTCTGTACGGCTTCGGTAAACGCCTCCCGAAAACGCGCCAGGTAATCGTCCAGAGAGGAATCGGCGGGAAACGTGCCGACCACCAGGAACTCGTCTCCTCCCCAGCGGGCCACCACATCGCATTTGCGGGTGATGCGCGGAAGGATTTTGCCGATCCGGCTGAGAACCTCGTCCCCGGTTTCATGGTCGTATTCATCGTTGATGTCTTTGAAGTTGTCGCAGTCGAATACCAGAACGAACAGTTTCCCGCCCGTGCGGCGGGCGTTCAGCGCCATTTTCCGGAAGATGGTATCGATGTAGCGGCGGTTGTAGAGGTCGGTGAGCGGGTCCTTTTCCGAATAGAAGGCGGTTCTGTCATATTTGCTTCCGGCCCAGTAGGCAAGCCCTAGAAAAAGAGGGTACCCGAGAAGGGCGTACGGGTCGACCTGCCCGGTTCGGAGGATGTCGTAGAGGAGGGACAGGCTATAGAAAAACAACGCGATTCCCAATGCGATTATTCTGCCGCGGTATCCGATGTCTATCACACCTTTATAGGTCCAAATACCTGTCTTTGTCCCGATTATAGCATGGAAACGGTTTATTGGTATACACCTCAGGCCAGAAATGGAATGGTTTGGCATCGTTTTGCGGCGCTTCGGTCAGCTTTGGGAACGGTTTTTTTCGCCGGAGGGCGTCCGGCCGTATGCTCGCCGGTAAAGCCGGGTGAAGTAGACCGGCTCCAGGCCGACATGCGCGGCCGCCTGCCGGATGGTCATATCAGGTCTTTCCGCCAGCAGCCGGCGGGCGGTCTCCAGGCGGATCCGTTGTAAATATTGCAGCGGCGTGACCCCGAGCGCCCCGGCAAAAAGCCGGGTGAGCTGCTTCTGCGAATAGCCGAAGCGGGCGGCGAGCCCGCCGATGCTGATGGGCCGCTCCAGGTGGTCGTGCATAAAGCGGACCGCGCCGTCCACGACCGGGTTGCCGAACAGTGTTTTCCCCAGGGCCGTTTCCCGCGCGCCCGCCGATTCCCCCTCCCGCATGAGAACCTCCAGCAGCAGTGAGAACAGCGCTTCGGTCGCCTGCCGGGACTCGCCCGTTTCCGCGAGCTCGGTCCAGATCCGCTCCACCAGACGGTGCAGGACGTCCGGCTCGGGATGAGGCCGGATAAACGGCTCCTTCCCGAAGCCCCAGGCGGCCAGGGCGCCGGCCGGCCGTTCGACGAAGGTAGCGTAGCCGACATGCCAAGGGGCCTCTCCGGTCGGGGCGTATTCATGCGGCAGTCCGGCAGGGATGTACAGCAGGCTTCCCTGGCGGATCATGTCCCATTTGTCCTGCCCGAGCAGGCGAAACCGGCCTTCGCCGGAGAAGGTGGCGAAAAGCTGATTTGCGGAAAATCCGGTCAGACGGGTGAGGGGCTGCTGCCATTCAGTGCCTACGGTATAAACGGAAAACGGCATGTGTTCTTCCGGCAGCTCGGCCAGATTGGTGCGCATTTCGAGCAGCTTCATTGCAGCGTGTCTCCTTAACATGTCCTTTTTGTGCGGGATATTGTCCGTTTTGGTTCCTATCCTCCGATCTTATCCCCCGGCTATAATGGGGTCAAGTCCATATCAACCGAGGAGGAACCAACCCGATGATCATGCCCGAGAAATATTGGGAAAACCCGGCCAAGCTTCAGGAAAACCGCGAAGCGCCGAGGGCTTATTACATTCCTTACGCAGATGCGGCGGCAGCGGCAAGCGGCAAGCGCGGCCAATCGCCGTTTTTCCTGACCCTGAACGGCGGCTGGCAGTTCCGTTACGAGCCGGATGTAAACTGGGTGACGGAGCATTTTTATGAGGAGAGCTATGACGCTTCCGGCTGGGACCGCCTGATCGTCCCGTCCTGCTGGCAGACAAACGGTTACGACCAGCTTCAATACACCAATCTGGATTATCCGATTCCGTGCGACCCGCCGTATGTGCCGGACGAGAATCCGGCCGGTCTGTACCGGCGGGACTTTATGCTGCCCGAAGACTGGTCGGAAAAGGACAAATACCTGGTGTTTGAAGGCGTCAACGCCTGTTTTTATCTCTGGATCAACGGCCGCTATGCGGGCTACAGCCAGGGAAGCCGGGTGCCGGCCGAGTTCCTTGCCACGCCTTATTTGCGGCCCGGCCGCAACACCGTGGCCGTGCTTGTGCTGAAATGGTGTGACGGCACGTATTTGGAGGACCAGGACGCCTGGCGGTATTCGGGCATATACCGCGACGTGTATTTGCTCGCCCGCGATTCGGCGCATGTGCGCGATGTGTTCAACCGGCAGGAGCTCGCGGACGATTTGAGCTCGGCGGTACTGCTGCCCGAGATTGAAACGACCGGGGCGCTTGAAGTAAGCGCCGTGCTGTTCGACGCAAAAGGCGGAGAAGCGGCCCGGGCGTCTGCGCGAATCGAGGGCAAAGGAACGCTTCGGCTGGAGGTTCCGGGCGTTCAGCTGTGGAATGCAGAAACGCCCTACTTGTACCAGCTGGTTCTTAACGCCGGGGAAGAGACGCTGCGGTTTCCGGTGGGCTTCCGCCGGGTGGAAATCCGGGACAGCGTGTTCCGGATCAACGGCCGGCCGGTGAAGCTGAAGGGCGTCAACCGCCACGATTCCCATCCGAAGCTCGGACAGACGATCCCGCTCAACCATATGATCCGGGATCTCAAGCTGATGAAGCAGCATAACGTGAACACCATCCGCACGTCCCACTATCCGAACGACCCGCGCTTTTTGGCGCTGTGCGCCGAATACGGGTTCTACGTAGTGGACGAAGCGGACCTGGAGTGCCACGGCGTCGGAAGCGCCGTCAACTGGACGGAAGGGGCTTTTAACACCCTGAGCATCGACTCCGCCTGGCGGGAGGCTTTTGTGGACCGGGCGGTCCGCATGGTCGAACGGGACAAAAACCAGCCGGCGGTTCTCATCTGGTCGATGGGCAACGAGTCCGGTTACGGAGAGAATCACATCGCCATGGCCGAGTGGACGAAGGAACGCGACCCGTCCCGGCCGGTTCACTACGAAGGTGCGGCAATGGGCTACAAGCCCGCGGCGGACACCTCTTGCCTCGACATGGAGAGCCGGATGTACGACTCGGTTGCCGGCGTCGAAAGCTACGCGAAGGATGAAACCCTTACGAAGCCGCTCTTCCTGTGCGAATACAGCCATGCGATGGGCAACGGGCCGGGCGATCTGAAGGATTACTGGGATGTCATTTACCGCTATCCGAAGCTGATGGGCGGCTGCGTCTGGGAGTGGGTGGATCACGGCATTGCCAGCGTCGCGGAAAACGGCGAACCGTATTTCGCGTACGGCGGCGACTTCGGCGACAAGCCGAACGACGGCAACTTCTGCATCGACGGGCTCGTTTCTCCCGACCGCAAGCCGCACACGGGTCTGCTGGAGCTGAAGCAGGTGATCGCGCCCGTTTGGATCGAGCAGGCGGAGGACCGCGGAGAGCCGGCGCTTCGGATCGGCAACCGGTATGACTTCACCGATTTGTCGCATCTGTCCCTCGACTGGAAATGGGAGCGGGATGGAGAACTGCTGGCCTCCGGGCGTGTCGAAGCGTTGTCGGCCGAACCCGGCGGCAGCCAGCTCGTGCCGCTTCCCCCGCGCGACGCCTCCTGGCCCGGCGGGGAAGTGCTGAGCCTGTCGTGTCGCCTGAACCGTCCGGTTCTCTGGGCGGAAGCGGGCCATGAAGTGGCGTTCGCCCAAATCGTTCCGGACGCCCCGGCCGAACCGGCGGCTGTTTCGCTCCTTCCCGCCGCCGTTCTGCGCCCGCTGCCGGCGCTTACGACCGAAGAGCAGGGCGGAGAGCTTGTCATCGAAGGCTTTGACTTCCGCCATGTCTTCGATCTGCGGCGCGGTATGCCTGCGGAGCTGTCGCGCTCCGGGGTTCCGTTTCTTTCGGAGCCGGCGCGGTTCCAGATTTGGCGTGCGCCGCTCGATAACGACATGTACGCGCGCAAGGACTGGGAAACCGAAGGCTACCAGCGCGCCCAGATGAAAGTGTACCGGTGCGCCTGGTCCGCGGAAGACGGACGGACGGTGCGGATCGTTACGGAGTTTTCGCTCGGCGGCTACAGCAAAAAGCCGATCCTGGGCGGGACGGCCGAGTGGACCGTGGACCAGACGGGAGCGGTCGGGCTGTCCGTGGAGGTGAAGGTGCGGGAAACCGCCCCGTTCCTGCCGCGCTTCGGCCTGCGTCTGGCCATGCCGGAAGGAAACGAGGAAGTGGAGTATTACGGCTACGGCCCGCATGAAAGCTACGTCGACAAAAAGCAAAGCGTCCGGCTCGGCCGCTACCTGTCGACGGTCGACGAAATGTTCGAAAATTACATCATGCCGCAGGAAAACGGCTCGCGGTACGGAACCCGCTGGGCGGTCGTTTCGAGCGAGCTGGGCATGGGGCTGAAATTTGCGGCGGACGGCGATTTTTCGTTCAACGCCTCTCATTTCACGCCCGAGGATCTGACAGCCGCCATGCACACGTATGAATTGCGGAAACGCAAGGAAACCATCGTGCACCTGGATTACAAAATGAGCGGCGTCGGGTCCGGCTCTTGCGGCCCCCAACTGCTGGAGCCGTATCGCTTCCAGGAAAAAGCGTTCGCCTTCCGCCTGGCCATCCGGCCGGTCTTCAAGGAAGACGAGTAAGCCGAAGCGGCGGGCGAGCCGGCGCGCCCCGGCAAAGGAATGGGGCTTCCTGGGTGAACCGTCCCCGTTCAAGGAACCGAATCAAGTAAACCGGACATGTGTCAGGTAAACCGAACCGGTTCATCTGAACCGAACCTGTTTATGCAAACCGTACCAAGTGTACTAATCAAGTGAACCGTTCTGTTCAAGTGGACCGTATCTGTCGAGTGAACCGTATGTGTTAAAGGAGACGTATCTGTTCGAGTGAGCAGTATCTGTTCAAGTGGACCGTATCTGTCGAGTGAACCGTATGTGTTCAAGGTGAGCAGTATCTGTTCGAGTGAACCGTACCAAATAAACTGAATTAAAAGTAACCGTACCAAAAGTAACAGACGGTCAAACGGCCTTTGTCCCGGATTGCACGGGGCGGAGGCTGTTTGGCTTTGCTTCCAATCGCACCGGGTTGGGGGCGGATGAAGCCAACGATACTTGAATCGGTCTTTGTAGGAGAAACAGATGATCATAATTGAAGAGGCAGAGGATCATCGAAGGAACGGATAAGCGTCCAGCTCTTTCTATCGCGAATGTTTCTTAAAAGCGCGGCATTCTGCGGGCGCCAAGGTTGTGGAGTTCCGCGTAATGATGACGCATGGACTAACTCTCGCCAAGCCCGCCATATTCGTTCGCTAACGGATTGAGCTTACCGTTAAGCCCGCCATGTTTGTTCGCTAACGGGTGCCACAGAGCTTACGCCAAGCCCGCATGATTCGTTCGCGAAACGGACCACAGAGCTTACCGTTAAGCCCGCCATGTTTGTTCGCTAACGGGTGCCACAGAGCTTACCGTTAAGCCCGCCATGTTTGTTCGCTAACGGGTGCCACAGAGCTTACCGCCAAGCGCGTCATGTTTGTTCGCTAACGGATGCCACAGGGCTTATTCGCGCCAAAACGGCCTTGTTTTTTCTTTAACGGTTGCCACAGCGCCTATTTCGGAATAAACGGGCGGAAACAAGCAAAAAAACGAAAATAAGCGCTGTGGCAACCATTACAAATGAAACTCCCTCTTTTTGAGGCAAATAAGCGCTGTGGCAACCGTTACAAGTCGCCATCCCTCTTTTTGAGGTGAATAGCTGCCGTGGCAACCGTTAGCGCCCTCCATTCAGTAGGGCTCCACAGATTGGGGGTGGGTCGTTCTTGAAATGGGTCAAAGAGGAGCGAGACGGGTCTGCACACTCATCAACGTGTTAAAAATAGCAGGCGCCGATAAGCGCCCCTTCGCTTGCCTTACATGATTCCTGCAAAAATGCAGCATTTTCATGAGCCGAATGGCCTTTTTTACGATAATGCTGCGATTATGCAGGATATTTTGCGGTTTCGGCCGGAATGGCGCCATAAGGCGAATCGATTGATGCATAAACGCAGGAATGCTCGTTCCGTCCTTCTCTTGGAAAAGGAAATAATGCATATTTGCAGCTTTCATTCCTCTTGACCGGCTTTGGCCGCGCCCTGCATTAGGTGAGAGAAAGAGTCGGACGTTTCAGCGCTGGTGCCGCTGCCACCCTTTTTGAGGGCTCCCGCCTTTCGCTCCGGTCAGCATCCATAATTTCGTCAGTGCACGTCTATAATCACACCCACGACGCGTTTTCCGATCCTTTTTATAATGGGGACACAGAGTGAGGAGTGAGATTATGGCCAAGGTGTTGGACCAGAGAGAAGCAAAAGGGACGGCAGCGGGAAAACACCGCCGTTCATCGGTCTGGAGAGGCATGCTCTATGAATTCTCCAAGAACCGGATGCTGTATGCGATGCTGATTCCGGGCATTGTGCTGCTGCTGCTGTTCAGCTATTTGCCGATGTTCGGGGTGATCATCGCGTTTAAGGATTTCCGCTATGCCCCGACCTTTTTTCAGAGCTTGGCGGAGAGCCCCTGGATCGGGCTGGACAACTTCAAGTTCTTTACCAGCACGCCCGACGCGTGGAGAATCACCCGCAATACGCTCGGCTACAACTTCGTGTTTATTGTGCTGGGGCTGATCGTTCCGATTTCCATTTCCCTGATGCTGTACGAGCTGCGGCAAAAGCGGACGGCGAAGGTGTACCAGAGCATTATTTTTCTGCCTAACTTCATCTCGTGGGTGGTGGCGGGGTACATTGTATATGCTTTTCTGCATCCTTCCTACGGCTTCGTAAACAAAATCATTGAGATGTTCGGCTACGACGCCATTTCTTTTTACCAGGAAGCGAAGTACTGGCCGTTCATCCTGGTATTCATGAGCATCTGGAAGCACACCGGCTATTCCGTCGTCATCTACCTGGCGGCCTTGTCGGGCATCGACCAATCCTATTACGAGGCGGCGATGATCGACGGCGCAAGCAAATGGCAGCAGATTCGCAGCATCACCCTGCCGCTGCTCGCTCCGATGATTTCGATCCTGACGATCATGGCGGTGGGCCGGATTTTCAGCGCGGACTTCGGTTTGTTCTTCAACGTTCCGCTGGATCAAGGCGTGCTTCGCTCCACCACGGAGGTCATCGACACCTATGTCTACCATTCCCTTATGGGCACGGGCGACATCGGGCTCAGCTCCGCGGCCGGTCTGTACCAATCCATCGTCGGCTTTGTTCTCGTCCTCGGGGCCAATCTGTTCGCCCGGAAAATCGACGAAGACTACAAGCTTTTCTAGGAGGAACCCGCCATGGGCATGCATATTTCAAAATGGTCGAACGCCTTACTCCATGCGCTGCTCCTGCTGGTGGTGCTGGCCTGCATTCTGCCGGTCATCCTCATCATCACGGTTTCCTTTACCGACGAAGCCGCGCTGAAAGCGGGCGGGTACCAGTTCTGGATCAAGGAGTTCAGCTTGTCGTCCTATGACTTTATTTTTCAGGTGGGGGAAGGCATCTTTCAGGCCTACGGCGTCACCATCCTGACCACTGTCGTCGGGACGGCGTTAAGTCTTCTGGTCATTGCGTTGTTCGCTTACCCGCTGTCCCGCCGGGATTTGAAGTACCGCAACAAATTTATGTTTTTCCTGTTCTTCACTACGCTTTTTAACGGCGGCCTTGTGTCCTGGTACCTGATCTGCACGCAGCTGCTGCATCTGAACAACTCCGTCTGGGGCCTGATTTTGCCCTATGTGATGAACGGGTTTTATGTGATCGTGCTGCGGACCTTTTTCGCGCAGACCATTCCGCCGGAGCTGGTGGAATCGGCCAAGATCGACGGAGCGGGGGAGTGGAAAACCTTTTTCCGCATTGTGCTTCCGCTTTCCCTGCCGGGGCTTGCGACCATCGCGATTTTTTCCTCGGTCGCCTACTGGAACGACTATTACCTGCCGCTTATGCTGATTACGGAGCCGGATTTGTACAACCTCCAATACCTGATCTACCGCGTTATGAACAACATCCAGTTCCTGTCGGAGAACTCCGACAAGCTGACGATGGCGCAGATCAGCTTCCAGGCGCCGAAGGAAAGCGCGCGGATGGCCCTCGCGGTCGTGACCATCGGCCCGATCGTCGCCGTCTACCCCTGGCTGCAAAAATACTTCATCCAGGGCCTGACCATCGGCGCGGTAAAAGGGTAAGCGGCCCGCGAGCGGACAGCGAAAAGAAGCGGGGGACGGCTCCGGTGCGGCATGTAAGCTGCGCTAACGGATGAGCCGCGGGCAAGCGTGTTTGTTGGCCGCTCGGAGCGAAGCACAGCCGCGGCAAGCCGGCCGCCGGAACTTGCAGGAAGTCGGGCGCAGAAAGCCCGGCTGCCCCGCCCTCCGTGAAAAGAGCACGGAGGGGAAGGAACGGTTGTGCAGAAGCGTCAGCGTTCGCCTTTGTTTTCGGGAAGCTTCCACAGCCTTGTCCAACCCGGGCTTCCCGAAAACAACAGCGATCGAAAGAACCGTTCCGTTCTCCCGGAGGGCTCGGTTCACGGAGCGTCTTGTAATTCGTGCAATGGCCATACCTGGCGGCACCCGCATTTCATCTAACAGGCTTTTACCGGCTATGGCCGGATTAGCATACATCATCTTGCACTCATAGGGGGAAGCCGAATTGAAAAAACGGTTTGCAAACCAAACATCCGTCCTGCTGGCCACGGCGCTCAGCCTGACTCTGCTTGCCGGCTGCGGCGGCGGCTCGGAAACGCAGAAAGCGGGCGAAGCGAACAGTCCCGCCGGAACGACTTCGACAAATACGGGCAAGACCGACGCGTCCCAACTGAAGCCGTATGAAATCAAATGGATCATGGTCGGCTCCGGTCAGCCGCGCGATACCGACCGCATCGAAAAACTTGCAAACGATTACTTGAAGGACAAAATCAACGCCACGATCGACCTGATGGTGCTGGACTACGGCAGCTGGGACGCCAAAACCAACGCCATGTTTTCCACGCGGGAAAAATTCGACCTGATCTTCTCGCCGTCCTGGTGGGATCACGCCGGCAAGTCCCGCAAAGGCCTGTACTGGGAAATCACGGATGAAGCGCTTGACAAAAACGCGCCGCAAACGAAAGCGCTGTTCAAGCCGGAATTTTGGGACGCATCCAAAGTGGACGACAAAATCTTCGCGATTCCGGGCAACAAAGACCGCGCCCATGCCCGCGGCGTCGTTTACCGGAAAGACATCGCCGACAAGCTTGGCCTCGACATGAGCACCGTCAAAAGCTGGTCCGACATGCTGCCGATTCTGAAAAAGGTCCAGGATTCCGGCTTGATCGACCCGATCGGCAAACAGCCGCCGATGTACGCAGGCAGCTTCAGCCTCGACCAGGAACCGTATGAAATGCTGAATTCGGAAATTTTGCTGGCGATGCCCAAGGACCCGAACAACGACAAGGTCGTCTCCCTGTTCAACGAGCCGTATTTTGACGAATATACGAGCATGATGTGGGAAATCAAGCAAATGGGCGGCGTCAAGAACGACGCGCTGACCTCCTCGGAGGATCAGATCACCTCGGGCACCACGTTCTCCACCGAGTTCCAGCTGAAGCCCGGCAAAGCGGATGAACTGACCCAGGCCATGCAGCAAAACGGCCAAGTCCCGCCGGAAGCGAAATACGACCAGATTTACCTGACCAAATCGTATGTCGGCAACGACGACGTGCTGGGCTCCGCACTCGCCATTTCCAGCACCTCGGAGGACCCGGAGCGCGTGCTGATGTTCCTGGAGCTGTTCTACACCGACAAATACCTGAACAACCTGTTTGTCTTCGGCGAAGAGAACGTCGACTACAAGAAAATCGACGACACGTTCATCGAGCTGATTCCGAACTCGGGCTATTCGCAGGCCGACGTGGCCTGGGAATACGGCAACCAGTACCTGAACCATCTGGTTAAAGGAGAAAACAAGGACAAATGGAAGCTGTTCGACGAATTTAACGAAACGGCCATTCCGGACAAAACGCTCGGCTTCAAATTCAACGCCGATCCGGTCAAGCGCGAAGTCGCCGCGGTCAAAAACACCTACAAAAACTACGAAGGCTTCTATTGGGGCCAAATCGATCCGAAAGAAAAGCTGGCCGAGTTCCGCGAGAAGCTGAAGGCGGCGGGCAACGACAAGATCATTGCCGAAGCCCAGAAGCAATGGGACGAGTATAAGGCGAACGCCGGAAAGTAAGCGCACCGGCCGCAGAAACAAGGGAGACTTGTATCCGCAAGGATGCAAGCCTCCTTTGGGCGCGGGAAAAGGGGTTTTACGGCGCCGGCGTCATAAATCGTCAAAAGGCGGCAGGATCTGGCAGGATGCGCTAAAATGAAGGAGAATAATGGTAGTATCCGCTGCCTGCGAGAAAGACGCGAAGGAGTCCTCTTATGCGAACGCCCTTGCTCCGCCGCTTTTCCGAACGGATCGGGTCCATCAAAATGCGGCAGAAGCTGCTGCTGTCCTACATGCTCGTCTTTATGCTGCCGATGGCGGTCATCGGGTACTACCTGGTGCGGAGCGTAACGGACATTGCGCTCGACTATACGATGCAGATTCACCGCACCAACCTGCAGCAGACGAAAGACAACATCGAGGCGGTGATCGACAAGTACGATCTCATTGCCGATGAAATTCTGCTCGACAAAGGCCTGATCGACTTTTTGAACCGGGATTACGAAAACGGCCAGCTTTCCCTTTCCCAGCAGTTCCAGATGGCGCAGCTCAGGGACCAGTATTCGGCCAAGCTGGTCGTTTCCAGCCCCGAAGCGCGCTACCGCATCTACACCGACAACGGGGCGACCATTTCCAACACGCTGTTTTTTCTGACCCGCGACGAGGACCGGGATGCCGAGTGGTACCGGGATATCGTGGCGGCGCGGGGCTACAACGTTTTGGGGCTGTCCTACTTTAACCGGGACATGAACCGGCTGGAGTTTACGCTCGGCCGCATGCTGCTGTCGGATTCGGGAAGCGGTTACACCAATGTGCTGCGCATCGACGTGCCGGAAAGCAGCCTCTACGAGCTGATGCGGCAGGACGACGGCAACGAGGAGGTGTATCTGCTGGACGCCCGCAACCGGATCGTCTCGGCTTCGGCCAACCGCGATTACATCGGCAGGAGCGTCGGCGAGGTGCCGGGGCTGGGCGAACGGCTGGCGGAAACAACGGGGCAGGAGCGGGAAACCTTGACGGCGGACTTCGAGCAAAACCGGCTTTTGAAGGGCTGGCGGCTGATCGTTCTGGTATCCAACGAGGACATTCTCGCGGGCATCGGACGGGTCGTGGCGCGAAGCCTGCTTGTGTGCCTGATCAGTCTGGCCGCAGCGTTTGCTTTGATGCTGTTTTTCTCGCAGACGCTGACCAGACGGCTGAAGTTGCTGGTCAAAAGCATGGCGGGCATCCGGGACGGCCGGCTGGAGGTCACGGTAAACGATACGTCGGGCGACGAGATCGGCGAGTTGTCGCGCAGCTTCCGCAAAATGGTCGACCGCATCGACACGTTGATCCGGGAAGGATACGAGAAGGAAATCGGGATGAAGAACCTCGCCCTGCAAAAGCGGGACGCCGAGCTTCACGCCCTGCAGAGCCAAATCAATCCGCATTTTTTGTTCAATACGATGGACGCGATCCGGATGCACCTGATCAAAAAGGAAGACCGCGAAACGGCGGACATCATCGGCAATTTCGCGAAGCTGTTCCGGCGCAGCCTGGACTGGTCCAACAATCTGATTCCGCTTCGGCAGGAGGCGGAGTTTGTGGAATCGTACCTGAAAATTTTCCGGTTCCGCCGCAAGCTGGATTACCGCATGGACATCGACGCCCGGCTGCTGAACGTGCCGGTGCCGAAGTTCGCGCTCCAGCCGCTGGCCGAAAATGCGATCCAGCACGGCATCGAGCGGATGAAGGGCGCCGGCTATATCCGCATAGAAGGCCGGATTGAGAACGGAGAAGCGGTCCTCACGGTGACGGACAACGGCCCCGGTTTAACGCCGGAGGCGCTGGAGGCCGTCCGGGCCCGCCTCCTGGCGGACGAGGTGGGGGAAGAAGGACGCAGCATCGGCCTGGTCAACGTCAAGCGGCGCATCGAGACCGCGTTCGGTTCGGCGCACGGTCTGGCTATTGAAAGCGCCGCGGGAGAGGGGACGCGGGTTACGCTGCGGTTTCCTTACAGCGAGGGAGGCGAAACGGATGTATAACGTTTTGATCGTGGACGACGAGGAACTGATTACCGAGGGCATGCGGCTTCTGATCGATTGGGAGGCAAGCGGCTTCCGCGTCGCCGATACTGCGGGGGACGGTCAAACCGCGCTGGAAAAAATGAAGAGCGGCGCGTTCGACCTGCTGATCACGGACATCCGCATGCCGGAGATGGACGGGCTTCAGCTCATTGAAGAGCTCCGCAGCGCGGGCGACCAGTCGAAAATCATGATCCTGAGCGGGTATGGTGACTTTCAATACGCCAAAACCGCGATCCGCCACGGCGTCTCCCACTATCTCCTGAAGCCTGTCGAGCCCGGGGAGCTGACCGAATGCGTCGGCGAAATCCGGCGGGAGCTGGATGCCGAATCCACGCGGTTGTTTGAGGAACGCCAGACGCTCAACCTGGCGCGCGACAAGCTGCTGGCCGACTTTGCGGCCGGGGCGATGACCGCAACGGAGCTTGCGGCAAACGGGCACAAGTTCGGCATCGCCCTGCACGGCGACCGGGTGCGCATCGCGCTGGCGGAGCTGACCCATTTTCCCCGCATGGTGCGGGATAACTTGTACGACGCCATGCTGTACCGGTACGGGCTGCGCAATATTTTGGAGGAAACGGTGCAGAAGCCGGGCTGCGGCTATGTGTACGAGGATGCCGACGGCATGATCGGCGTGCTGCTTCACGACAGGGCCTGCACGGAGGAGGAAGCGGAAAGGCTGCTGGAAGCGGCGGCAGAGGCGGCGCGCCGCTGGTTGAGACAGGAGGCCGTCATTGGCCTCGGAGAGGAGGTGAGGCCCGGCCAGGCGAAGGAAAGCCGCCGGCAGGCGATGTTCGCCATCGAGCAGAGGGCGAAAGGGGCGGGGCCCGTTGCGGTATTCGGGCGGATTTCCGCGTCGGATCATCTGTGCGGCGGCCTGGAATGGGATGCGGACGAACTGATGCAGGCGGTGGAGGAAGGGGACCTGGACAAAGGCGACGGATGGATCGACGACTTCGTCCGGAAGACGGAGGACCGCCGGCAGTCTGCTCCCCTGGTGCAGGGAACCGTTGTTCATTTGCTGGCCAAAGCCGGCCGCTTGTTCCGCAAGCAGGGCGATGAAAACGCCGCACTGGCCGCTGAGCTGGAGCGGGACTTCCGGCTGCATCCCCCGGCGGACAGCCGGGAGCTGGAATATTGGCTGAAGGACGCTATGCGCCGCATCACGCGGCAAATTTCCGGATTGGCCCAAAAAAAAGAACCGCATGTGATTCATGCCATTCTCGATTTTATCGGAGAGCACTATGCGGAGGAACTCAGTCTGAAGCAGATCGCCGGCCTTTTTTATATGAATACGGCATATCTCGGCCAGCTTTTCAAACAAAAAACGGGGCAGAGCTTCAACGACTACCTGAACCGGCAGCGCCTCTCCTTTGTGAAAAAAGAATTGGCCGGGAACCGTTATGCCGGGATGGAGACGATTCACCAGGCCGGTTTTCGCAGCGTCGAGCATTTTTACCGGCAGTTCAAGCGTTATGAAGGAATCCCGTTCAGCGAATACAAGGAACGCATTCTAAGCCTTCACGAGGAGGAAACACATCCATGAAAGTGAACTCCCGCAACGCGCTCTTTTGCCTTCTGGCGGCTATTCTGATTTGGGGTCTTGTCCCGGCTGCGCCGGGTTACGCGGCGGCAGGCGAATCAGCCGCTTCCCAGCCGGTTTTGGAAGCGGATACAGCCTATGAGTGGAACACGGTGCCGATGGGCGGCGGCGGGTATGTGACGGGCATGATCGCCCATCCCGCGGTCAAAGACCTTTTTTACATCCGGACCGATGTCGGCGGCATGTACCGCTGGAACGAGGCGGACAGCTCTTGGGTGCCGCTGGTCAACCACATTCCCATGGCCGAAAAAAACCTGTACGGCATCGACAGCATCGCCATTGATCCGAGCGATCCGGACGTGGTGTACGCGGCCGCAGGGAAATATGATTACTGGACGCCAAGCGATATTCTGAAATCGACGGACCGCGGCGAAACCTGGGCCCGCACCGGGCTCAAGAACGGCACGGCCGACGTGAAGATGAACAGCAACGGCGACCAGCGGGACGGCGGCGAGCGGATCGCGGTCGATCCCAACAACAGCGACATCGTGTATTTTGCTTCCCGGCAGGACGGGCTGTGGAAAAGCACGACAGGCGCCTCCGCGGGCTCGTGGTCGCGCGTGGCGTCGATTCCGACAAGCGGCACCGCACCGACAGGTCTCCTCTTCGTCGTGTTCGATCCCGAGTCCGGCACGCCGGGCGAAGGCTCGTCCACGATTTATGTCGGCGCATGGGGAAGCGGGGTCTACAAAAGCACGGACGCCGGAGCCACCTGGTCGCTGACTGCGAACAGTCCGCTGAACCCGCTCCGCATGGCAGTGGCGGGCGACGGCAGCTTGTATCTGACGCACAACCAGGGCGTCGCCAAGTGGGCCCCGGGCGCTTCCGGCTGGACCGACATTACGCCGGGGCCGTCGGCGGGCAAACGGCATTCGGCTATCGTGGTCGATTCGTCCAACCCGTCGATTGTGATGACGGCCCAAAACAACTACGGCCACAACAACCCGATCTTCCGTTCGACCAACGGCGGCGCAACGTGGCAGGAAATCGCCTATTACAAGGACCAGACCGTTCCCTGGGCCCCCGACTGGCACTGGTCCTCGGCAACCTCGTCGATTGTCATCGACCCGTTCGACTCCGACCGCGTCTGGTACACGGATTGGTACAACGCCTGGCGGACGGACGATATCAACGCGAGCCCGGCGACATGGACGAGCTATCCGAAAGGGCATGAGGAGATTGTCACCGTAAGCAACCTGGCCAGTCCGCCAAGCGGCAATGTGAAGCTGTTCAGCGGGGTAGCCGACGTGGGCGGCTTCGACCATACGTCGCTGGTTGCTCCGCCCGAAAAAACGTATTACACCGGCGGCGGCTTGCAGTATCTGCTGACGACCGGGGTTGATTTTCAGGAAAGCAACCCGAACTTCGTCGTCCGCGTCGGCACGAACGGCTGGCAGGGCAACGGCGACGGGGGCTATTCCGCCGACCAAGGCAAAACATACACGAAATTCACCTCGAAGCCGTGGAGCACGGCGACCGGAGGACGGGTGGCCGTTTCCGCCGACAGCGAGCGGATCGTCTGGTATCCGCGCGGCTATGACGCCACGCCGTACGTCTCGACGAACCGCGGCGCAAGCTGGACCGCTTCGGCCGGAGCACCCGCGGGCGCTATCGGCGGCGGATCGAGCATTTTTAAATACAACCAGCCGCTTGCCTCCGACCGTGTGAACGGGAACAAGTTTTACCTCTACACCGGCGGCAAGTTGTATCGCAGCGTCAACGGCGGTCTGAACTGGTCCGTGGCGAATTCCGCGCTGCCGAACAACAATGACCTCGCCAACCTGTACACCGCGCCGGGCATGGAAGGCGAGGTTTGGGTAAGCCTGGACCAGCAGGGCTTGTACCGCTCCAGCGACTCCGGCTCGACGTTCGCCAAGCTGGCGGACGTGGACCGCGCGTTCCTGTTCGCTTTCGGCAAACACGCCCCCGGCCGCACCAACCCGGCTGTTTTCGTCTATGGAACGGTGGACGGACAGGACGGCATTTTCCGCTCCGACGACATGGGGCAAACCTGGGTCAACATCACCGATCCCGATTTCCAGCCGGGCAACGACCCGAACATTATGGGCGGCGACCGGCAGGTGTTCGGCCGCGTCTACGTCGGCACGAACGGCTCGGGCATTTTGTACGGGCAGCCGGCCGGCGCGCTTGCCGGAGCCGATACCGAGGCTCCTTCCGCTCCCTCCAACCTCCATGTCACCTATACGGACGATAAGGAGATCGAGCTGAGCTGGTCCGCTTCGTCGGACAATACCGGCGTAGAATCGTACAAGATTTACCGGAATCAGTCGCTTCTGGCCGGTTCGGTGCCGGGTACCGCCTCCTCCTTTAAGGTTACGGGCCTCACGCCGGACACGGAGTATACGTTTGTCGTCAAAGCCCGCGACCCGGAAGGCAACTTCTCCGCAGGCAGCAACCGGATCACGGTCCGTACGGGCAAATATCCGAACCAGCTGATCAAGAATTCGGGCTTTGAGTCGGATCTGGCAAACTGGAGCGTTGCCGCCGGGGCGGCGACGGTCGGAACCCCGGCCCACACCGGCGGAAAGGCGCTGCAGCTGAACGCCGGGAAAACAGCGCAGCAGAACGCCAGCGGCTTCCAGGCCGACAAGGCTTATACGCTGTCAGCCTGGGGCAAGGCGGGGGAAGCCGGACAAAAGCTGAGCATTCAGGCTTGGGGCTCCGGAGTCAACAGCTCGATCACGTTCACCTCGACCGAATGGGAGTACAAGGAGGTCAAATTCCTGACGCCTCCGGACATGAGCTGGCTGCAGATCAAGCTGAACCATACGGGTACCTCGGGCGCATTTTCGGTGGACGACATTGAGCTTCGGCTGTCGGCGACCGAGACGGAAGCGCCTACGGCCCCTGCCAACCTACGTACGACGCAAGTAACCGGCTCCGTGGTCGGTTTGGCGTGGGACGCGTCGACGGATAACGAAGCCGTGGAAGGCTACGAAATATACCGCGACGGCGTCCGGATCGGCTCTGCCAGCGGAACGTCCTATGCGGCGGCCGATTTGGTTGCGAATACGCCGTATGTGTTTACTGTGAGAGCAAAGGACACGTCCTGGAATCTCTCGGAAGCCAGCCAGCCGCTGCAGGCCGTGACGCTTCCCGTCGGGCTGAACCTGCTCAAGAACGGCGGCTTCGAGTCGGGACTTGCGAGCTGGAGCCTCGGCACCGGCGCGGAGGCGGTGGCGGATAACGTCTACTCCGGCGGTTACGCCCTCCGCTTTGGACCGGGGGTAGTCGGTCAACAGGGGCTTACCACCCTGCAGCCGAACACGACCTACACGCTGAGCGCCTGGGGGCGGACGGCGGGCGCGGGCGGCAGCGCTTTGCTGTACCTGCAAGGCATTAACGCGCCTTCGCTGACCTTCAGCGGCACCGCCTACGAGTACAAATCCGCCACGTTTACGACGCCCGCATCGGTCAGTTGGGTGGGCGTGAAGATGTCGAATACGGGCACGGCCGATACTTACCTGGACGAGGTGCAGCTGACCTTGGCGGACAGCGTTCCGCCGGCCGCACCAACGGGGCTGAACGCCCAGCCGGAGGGTGCGGACGCCGTTCAGCTGACGTGGACCGCGTCCTCCGACGCGGTTGGCGTGACGCGGTACGTTGTTTACCTGAACGGTGAAGCCATCGGCACGACCGCGTCCCTCTCCTTCCGCGCGGAAGGGCTGGCGCCGGGCGCGGCGGCGGTCTTTACCGTCGCCGCCCAGGATGCCGCGGGCAACGAATCGGCGCCCAGCGCACCGGCCGCGGTGACGCTGCCGTAAAGCCGGTGCCGCGTGCGGGCGCCGCGCGCTGCGCAAAGCCGCCGGCCGGCGGCTAACGGGCGCGGCGGCGCAGCGTCCGGCGCTGATGCGAGGCGAGAGCCGCGCGCTGCGCAAAGCCGCCGGCCGGCGGCTAACGGGCGCGGCGGCGCAGCGTCCGGCGCTGATGCGAGGCGAGAGCCGCGCGCTGCGCAAAGCTGCCGGCCGGCGGCTACGGGCGCGGCGGCGCAGCGTCCGGCGCTGATGCGAGGCGAGAGCCGAGCGCTGCGCAAAGCCGCCGCCGCACAGGCAGCAAGCAATAAGCCCCCGATCCCCGCTTGGCGCGGAGATCGGGGGCTTTGCTTTGCTGGAGGGGGCGCCATGTTAGGGGCTGAACACTGGACGGAGCCGCTTGCCGCGCGGCTAGCCGAGATTTGACGGTTTCCTGAGGGCAGCCCGGTATCTAACGGATGCCAGAGAGCTTATTTTACCAATTACGAAGGTTTTGAAATTCTAACGGTTGCCACAGAGCTTATTTGCCGGTGATAGAGGCTTTTTTGGTCATTTTGGAGCCAATAAGCTCGCTCACAACCGTTAGAAATCGAAACCGGGGTTTTTTGGCCAAATAAGCTTCGTGGCAACCGTTAGCCACCCATGCCCTGGCGGGCACCACAGAAAA
>NZ_JCAPET010000061.1:0-23245 GCF_059735245.1 Gorillibacterium sp. sgz306347 | reverse complement strand
CAAGCCGGACGCAAGGCGGGGCAGCGGCGGAGCAAGCCGGACGCCCGGCGGGGCAGCCGCGTCAGGGGGACTGATGGCCGAAAGAGCGGCAATTTGACCTCTCGAATTGTCCTCGAAAAAATCTAACGGTTGCCACAGAGCTTATTCGGGCCAAAAAAGCCCTTTTTAAATTTTAACGGTTGCCACAGCCGCTATTTGCGAAAAAAAGGGCTCCAACCGGTGAAAACACAAAAATAAGCTCCGTGGCAACCGTTAGAAATTCCAAACGCTCTTTTTTGTCCAAATAACGCTTCTGGCAACCGTTAGACGTTCCGCGCCCCTTTCCTGAGCATCAAAGAAGCGATACCTGGGCGTTTTACCTGAGCGCTATAGTGTCGACGACTTGGGCAATCCCCCACCTAATGAAAAGAGCGTCCCTGGACTGCCATTTCGCTTGTTTGCGGAAATTGTGGAATTTGCGGAAATTGCAGAGTTTGCGGGACTGGCGGGACAAAATGTGTCTAACACCTAAAACCACAGAACGATCGTCTAGACCAGGTACGGCAGACGCTAACTTTCATCTTCCTCTTGCCGCCCCGCCGTTTATTGAATTTTCCGGGGGAATTGCCGCCTCGCTTGCGCATCGACCGAACAGAAGTGCCACTCGCGTAGCCAGCAGGCCGTACGAGCACATACTTCTCGGAGCCGGCCGTTTGGCACATATTTCACTGAGCTGGCCTTTATGAACACAGTCTTCGCGGAGCCTGCCGATTTTGCGGGAAGGGTCTTGTTTAAATGGGGGAGCTTGCTTCGGAGCAAAAAAAATAGCACCTCACCGCCAGATGAAGTACTACTTTCTTAAACTATTGCTTGATGATGTCTCTTCCTTTGTAGGAACCGCATACTTTGCACACGCGGTGTGCCAGCTTCAGTTCGCCGCATTGCTCGCATTTCACCATGCCCGGAACCGCAAGCTTGAAATGAGTCCGGCGCTTGTCGCGACGCGTTTTGGACGTTCTCCTTTGAGGTACTGCCATATTTCCCACCTCCTTGCATAAGTAAAAACCGTCAGCGGTCTTCTTCTTTTTCGAAAAATTGGGACAAGCCCGCGAGACGGGGGTCGATTTTCTCCTGGGTACAGCCGCAGGGCCGCTCATTGCGGTTCTCGCCGCAGGTAGGGCACAGGCCTTTGCAATCTTCCCGGCAAAGCGGAACGTAAGGCAGCGCCATCCAGACCGCTTCTTCCACAAAAGGCTTCAAATCGACGGAATCGGTCTTCACTTCGTGAAGCTCGTCATCCTCTTCTTCTTCGGTAAACTCGACCGGGTCCTTCGTGAACCGTTCCCGAAACGGGATCACCAGTTCTTCCGGAGCCGGAGTCAGGCAGCGGGAGCAAAGCATCGTCACTGAAAGCTTGAGCTCACCCTTGACCTCGACCGTACCGTTCTCGGACACGGCGGAAAGCGCCGCATCCAGCTCGCTGAAAGCCGCAAGGTCCTGGCGTCCGCCGAGCAAGTCGGACAAGTCCAGCCGCTCGTGGAGCTCGACCGTACGTTCCCGGGCAAGCAGGTCTTTCATGTTAATTTGCATTATGCATCACTCCAAACAAACAAAAATAATTATAGCTATACCGAAAGGCTGTGTCAACCTTTTCTCACTGACAGCCAGACAAACGCCCGGAATCGGAGAAAGCAGCGAAAAAATGGCACAAGACGGAACGCTGATAAAACAAAGCCGAAAGGTACCGGCATACGGTTCCAAAAAACAGACAAACTGGTCTTCTGGCAACGCGCCAGGGCGGTCTGTCAACTTGGACTCTTCTTCCGGACCGCAGCCCTTATGAGAACCTGGCCGGCAACTGAGACGGCAACCCGTAAGCATATAAAAGTCAAGCCGTTAATGCGACGGCTATCCGCACTGCCGCGACACAACAGTCTGACCCGACAACCCGTGACGGCTATCCTAACCGCAACCCTGGTTAGAATCCGTCCCGCTCACTACGACGGCTATCCGCATTACCACGACGAAACCAGTCTGACCCGCTATGCGCGACGACTGCATCGCTGCCATGAGTGGAGTCTGTATTGCGACGGCAAACCTGCCGCTACCAACAAAACCGACTGATCCTGCCAACCGCGACAGGCAATCCGTACCGAAACCACGAGAACAGTTTACCCCCGGCAACCGTGAGGCAATCCTGACTGGCCCTCAAACTGCGGCGGAATCCGCGTCCATTACGTAGATAATAAGCCCCCTTTATCCCTCCGGTTGCTTCGACGTAATGCTTTGAGGGGCTGTTTCTTTTTTCACCGGGATAGGCGGGTTGGGCGTTTAGCCGTTATCCGTTATAATTCAACTGGGGTGCCGCGGATTATACATTTTGGCCGGACGGCACGAAGGATAGCGTCAGTATGAGGCTTTTGGAGGTCACTTGGGATGAAAACAGCCGGAATCGTGGTTGAATATAACCCGCTGCACAACGGGCATGTCCATCATTTGGAGGAAACCCGACGGATAACGGGAGCGGACGCCGTGCTCGCCGTTATGAGCGGACCTTTTCTTCAGCGCGGGGAGCCCGCGGTCGTGGACAAATGGGCGCGCGCCGAAATGGCGCTGGCGGCCGGAGTCGACCTGGTCTTGGAGCTGCCGGTTCTTTTCAGCACGCAGCCCGCAGAGTGGTTCGCCTACGGTGCGGTCTCCGCGCTTCAGGCGACGGGCGTCGCGGACGCGCTCGTTTTCGGCAGCGAATCCGGCGACGCCGGACCGCTCCGCGCTCTGGCGGCCCGCCTCGCGGCCGAGCCGGAGGAGCTGCGCCTCCGGCTGCAAAGCGAGCTCGCCCGCGGAGCGAGCTACCCGGCCGCCTACGCCGCGGCAGCCGGAGCGATTGCCGGCGGAACGGACGCCGCCGGCCTCGCGGGGCAGCCCAACGATACGCTTGGGCTGCACTACTGCGTGGCGCTCGAGCGGCTCGGCAGCCGCATCGTTCCGCTCGCGATCCCCCGCCAAGGGGCGGGGTATCACGAGCGCGATGCGGCCGGGCCGATCGCCAGCGCCACGGCGGTCCGCCGCCTGCTCGCAGGGGCGGCGGTCCCGGACGGCGGCGGCTCCGCGCAGCCGCCGCAAGGCGAGGCCGCGCTGGAAGCGGCGCGGCCGTACGTGCCCGCGCACACGCTCGCTGTGCTGCGGCGGGAATGGGCGGCCGGACGCGGCCCGGTGGACTGGGAGCGGTTTGCCGCTCCCCTGCTCCACCTGCTTGCCTCCCGGCCGCCGGAGGAGCTTGCCCGCTATACCGACGTAACAGAGGGCTTGGAAAACCGCTTCAAAAGCGCGCTGGCTGCCATTGACCACACCCGGAACGACCGGGTTGAGCAGCTCCTCGCCGCCGCCAAAACAAAGCGGTATACCCGAGCCCGGCTGCAAAGGGCGCTGCTGGGCATTTTGCTCGGCCGCCGGAAGGAGGAAGTGACGCGCGAGACGCTGGCGGCCGGCGTTTCTTATTTGCGCGTCCTCGGGTTCAGCTCCCGCGGTCGGGAGCTTTTGAAGCGGATGCGGCGCACCGCCTCGGTTCCCGTTGTCACCAACGTAACGAAAGCCAACGCCCCGCTGCTCGAAACAGACCTTCGGGCTGCGGCGGCATACGCCCTCGCCTGCCCTCTTCCCGACAGCCGGAACCTGCGGCGCGACTATTATCAGGCTCCACTTCAATGGTTGAGCGACAAAAAGGTTACATGAGCAGCGCCAATAATTGCTTGAGTCTGGAGGCCGGAAATTAAAAAGTGTTCCACCGCTTCAGCATCAAACAGAGTGCGCATTGAACCCTGCTTCCCGCCATTTGTTTGGATGTTCGGAAGGACTTCAATGACGGGCTGGATTTGTCGCGCAGCGGTTCTTGAACTTCTTACACTTCTAATCGCTTTGTTGCTTCCCCGGCAGGTCCGACAAACCGCGGAACACCATGCCGCGGGAGCCACACCGCCCCGCCCGTCCGAAAGAGCGTTTTGAAGAGAACGAGATAAGGGTTGTGAGCCTCTAACCGAAAAAGAGTAAGCACGAATTCCCCACTTCCAGAGGCCACTCGCTCGTATGTTGGACAGTAAGTGCAAAAAGACAACTAATCACACCATTTATCGCTATATTCGACCAAATAGATGCATAAAAGCAATTATTTCATCCATTTTCCCTGGTTATCGCTTTTTTTCTGGAAAATAAGTGCATCTATGTGATTATTTCTCGCCAGACCCCGAAATCTTTGGAAATAAGTGTCGTTTTACACCTATTCGCTTCGCTCTTCCCTATTCCTAGGCCCTTGGTTTTCGTTCCCCTTGCTCCTTATTCCTTGCTTCCTTCTCCTTACTCCTTGCTTCTTTCTCCTTACTCCTTGCTTCCTTCTCCTTACTCCTTGCTTCTTTCTTATTTCTCTCTGCTTCTTTCTCCTTATTCCTCATTCCTTGTTTCTTGTTATCGGTCGTTCGATCCCCCCATCACTCACCTTGTCAGACAAAAAAGCACCGCAAAAGAAAGGACGAGCGAAGCAACTGGAACTGTCCAGATACAATGGGAGCCGTTCAATAGAGGACAGCCTTCGTGGATGGGGGACCAGCCGCAAAGCAACCCTCTCCTATACCTGGACCCTATCAAGCAAAAAAGCGGGACGTTATCACGCCCCGCTTCAAAATCGACCGTCTGCTCTTACCGCACATAGGCCCTTCTTCTTTATCGCACGCTCTCCGCACAGGCATCCCGCTGCAGTTCGGCCCGACTTCGCTCCNCGCTCCGTTTCGCTCACCGGCCACTTCGTTTGCCGCATGCTCTCTCCGCGCGGGCATCCCGCTGCGCTTCGGCCCGCCTTCGCTCCGTTCCGCTCACCGGCCACTTCGTTTGCCGCATGCTCTCTCCGCACAGGCATCCCGCTGCACTTCGGCCCGACTTCGCTCCGTTTCGCTCACCGGCCACTTCGTTTGCCGCATGCTCTCTCCGCACAGGCATCCCGCTGCGCTTCGGCCCGCCTTCGCTCCGTTCACGCATTATCGACGGCAAGCGGCCTGCGGCGCGCCTCCAGTTCCTGCCGGTCTGCGATACCCGCTCTACTCCTTATCGGGCAGTTCCTTCAGATAAGCCAGCGCCTCTTTGAGCGTATGCACCGGTACGATTTTCATCTTGGTGCCGATTTTTTCCGCCTGCTTGCGGGCCACCTCGGCGTTGTCTCCGGCGGGAGCGAAGAAGAGCTCCGCATTTTTCCGGTCGGCGGCCACCACTTTGTACTGAATGCCCCCGATCGGTCCCACGGTTCCCTCTTCGTCGATCGTCCCTGTTCCCGCGATGCGGTGTCCTTTGCCGATGTCCTCGGGTACCAGCTGGTTGATGATCTCCAGCGTAAACATCAGGCCGGCTGACGGGCCGCCGATGTCGCCCGCTTTGATCGAGATGGCGTCCTGCTTGCGGTCCGGCTGCACCGACTGGATGATATTGTAGCTGATGCCGATGCCCACCCGCCGCTCGGCCGGTTGCCCGTCCCCGGCGGCCGTATCGGAGGGGCTTCCGCCGGCCGTCGCCGGAGCGGGCGTCGAGGGCGCCGGCCCGGAAACAGCGGCTTCCGGAGACCCGGAAGGCTCCGCCGTGACGCTTGCTCCTGCGGAAGGGGAAGGGACTGCGGGGTCGGGCAGGTAGGCGAGCTCCACCGACCGGTCCAGCGTCTGGCCGTTTCGGCGGAACGTGACGGCAACGGAATCTCCCGCCTTTTTGCCCTTCAGGAATTCGGCCAGCTGCTCGGGCGAATCGATCGGCTTGCCGTCCAGCTTGAGCAGCTGATCGCCCACCCGGAGCACCTTGGCGGCCGGCATGGACGGCTCGACATGCATGACCATGATGTTGTCGGTCTGAATCCGGTGCGGGATGCCCAGTTCCCGGTAAGCGGCCAGAATCGCGCTGCTCTGCGAGGTGGTCATGCTGTACACCTGCCGCTGGTTGTATTCCTCTTCCGTCTCTCCCCGCAGCACACTTTGCTTTTTGATGATTTCCTTATCCGTCGCCTCGGCCCAGACATAGTTCAGCACATTGGCAGGAAGCACGCCCACCGTCGTCAGCATAAATGTGCTTTTTTCCGGGGGACTGTCGTGTCCCGTCTGCACCATCGGCCGGATGTTGTCCGCCGAGCCGGGCTGGTAGATGTAATACGGAAGAGGATAAAAAACGAGAAAATACGCCGCCGCAAGTCCGATCAGGACAGCGGCGGACAGCTTGATTGCGGCCGCCCGGCCGATTCTGGCCGGCTGCCCCGGCACGCGGCCGCGCGGGCCCCGGCGGTCGTCCGCCCCGTTGTTGCGTTTCATGCGCGCTCCTCCACCTTCATGCTCTTCTCTTTCGCTCGTCCTTCCCCAGTCCAAGCGGGCTTGCCCGCCGTACTTCTAAATACGCGTCAAACCACGTACATATGAACGGACAATCCATATGGAGGGAGAACGCATATGGCCTCCGCCCCAAAAAAAGGCGAAAACAGCCGGCTCGCAACCGGCCTGTACGGACTGGCGGCGCTCCTGCTGGTTCTTTTGATTATCCTCTATCCCGACGATACGTTTCAAGCCTCTCTCGGAGGCCTCCGCCTGTGGTGGACCCTGCTCCTGCCGGGACTGATGCCTTATCTGATTCTGGTGCGGATCGCCGCCGGCCTCGGGTTTGTGCGCGCCGCCGGCGCTTTGGCGGAGCCGCTGCTCGGCCGCCTGTTCCGCCTGACCGGCGAAGGGAGCCGGGCGGCGGCGGCGGGCTTTTTCGGCGGCTTTCCGGCCGGGGCGGAAGAAACCGCCCGCAGCTTTGAGGCCGGGCGCCTGACGCGCGGCGAGGCCGAGCGGGCGATGGCGGCGTCGCATTTCGCCAGCCCCGCTCTTCTCCTGACCGTAATCGGAGCGGGGCTGCTGCAAAACGCAAAAGCCGGGCTGTTTGTGCTCGGCATGCATTACCTGGCCGGCGTTCTTGCGGCCTTCGCCGCCTGCCGGCTGTGGAGCTCCGGCCGGGACGACCCGCCATCCGGCAAGCCGCAGCGGATGCGCTCACGCCCCGGCGCCTGGACCCGCTTCTCCCGCGCCATCGGGGAGGCGCGGGCGGAGGACGGGCGGACCTTCGGCAAGCTGCTCGGGGATTCGGTCGCGTCCGCTACTCAGACGCTTTTTGCCCTAAGCGGCTTCGTCATCTTCTTCTCCGTCCTCTGCCGCATGCTGTCGATCTGGCTGCCGGACTCCGTGCTGCCCGTCTTTTTTCCGCTGCTGCCCGCCCTGCTGGACCCCCACCTCGGCGTTTATTCCGCCGCCGTCCGGCTGTCCGGCCCGCTGCCGCTGTACGCCGTCATCGGCGCTGCGCTCGGCTGGGGCGGCCTTTCGCTGCACCTGCAGGTGCGCTCCCTTTTCCGGCGCGGCGGACCGCGCTACCGCGTCTTTCTCGGCGGGCGGCTGCTTCACGCGGCGGCCGGGTTCTGCCTCACGGCGGCAGCCGGCCGGCGGCTCGCGCCCTGGCTGTCCGGTTCGGCGCCGACCGCCGCCCACGGCGGAATAGCGGCGTGGGGGCCGGCACCAGCCGCCTTTACGGAAACGTTTCCGTCGCTTTGGCACGCGCTGCCCGCCAACCGGGCGCTGGCCGTTTACGGGCTGATTTTTGCTTTCGGTACGGCCGCGCTGCTCTTGCTGGCAGCCGTTAAGCGTTACGGCAAATCAGGGTAACACGCCGCCTTTCCGCTTTTGCCGTTTATGCATCCTCCCTGCCGCCGGCGAACCTGGCGCGAAGCGCTTTTTCCACCGCCTCCGGCACCAGATCGTTAACCGGACCGCCGAACCGGGCCACCTGCTTCACAACGCTCGAGCTGAGATACGAATACTGATTGCTCGACATCATAAAAAAGGTTTCAATCTGCTCGTTCAGCTTCCGGTTGACCGAAGCCATCTGCAGCTCGTATTCAAAGTCCGAAACCGCCCGCAGGCCTTTTACGATCACGTGGGCTTTTTTCTCTGTCATGTAATTGATCAGGAGATCGTCAAAGGAGTCCACTTCCACGTTCGGAATGTCCTTTGTCACTTCCCGCAGCAGGTCCAGGCGTTCCTTCACGCTGAAAAGCGGCTGCTTGCTCATGTTGTTCAACACCGCGACAATCACTTTATCGAATACCTCGGCAGCCCTGGTCACGATATCCAGATGCCCGTAGGTCACCGGGTCAAAGCTTCCGGGGCAAACGGCAACGGAAGGCTCGTGCTTGATGCGTTTCATTGAATTTCCTCCTTCGGCTCGTTGGGTCCTCCCGCTTCGTACCGGTAAACGCTGACCGCCGTTTCGCCGTAAACGGCTTTTTTGGAGCGGCGGAACGGCCCGTAGTGGTCTTCGTACTCATGCCCGGAGTCGTGCTCCACCATGACGGTCGCCTCCGGTTCCAGCAGCCCCAGCGCATCCATCGTCTCCATTAACTGGCCCGCCGTTTTCATTCGGTAGGGCGGATCGAGAAAAACAAGCCGGAACCGGGCCTCCCGTTTGGCCAGCGCCTTCAGCGCCCGGCCCGCGTCGTTCCGGTAAATTTCGGCGCGCTCCTCAAAACCGGTCGTCTTCACGTTGTGGCGGACGACGTCTATGCTTGTCTTGTCCGCATCCACAAACACGGCCCGTTCCGCTCCCCGGCTTAACGCTTCTATGCCGAGCCCGCCGGTTCCGGCGAACAGGTCCAGCACCCAGCCGCCGTCGAAATACGGCCCGATGATGCTGAACACCGCTTCCTTCACTTTATCCGTTGTCGGGCGCGTTCCCGTGCCCGGCACCGCTTTCAGGGGCCGGCCTTTCGCTTCCCCGGATATGACTCTCATGTTCGATACGCCCCCGCTTGTCTCTTGTCTTATCCCGCCTATCGTACCACATTCCGCCGCGCGTCCCAAACCACTTTTGACCCGGCATGTATAAATTTCCCTCCGCCTGTCCAAACTTACAGTATCGGCGTCGCGAGATGCCGTAGACAACCGCGGAGAAGACTTAATTCCCCATAAGGCTTCGTCCGGTTTCTCCTCTCCCATGCAGGCGTCCGCTTTCCCGGCGGACGCCGAATAAACCATTCAGCCCCTGAAACCGGCGGTTTCAGGGGCTTTTTTTGTACAATCCGTTTATTCGCTGCGCAACGCCACGACCGGGTCTTTCTTCGCCGCAAACTTGGCGGGGATGAAGCCGCCGAGCATGGTCAAGGCGACGCTGATCACCACGAGCAGGAAGGCGTGCACGGGGTTCAGCTGGGCGACGTTGGTCAGGTCGGTCAGCGATTTCAGCACCATGTTGACGGGAATCGTCAGCAGATAGGCGATCCCGATGCCGAGCAGGCCGGACAGCGTTCCGATGATGCAGGTTTCCGCGTTGAACACGCGGGTGATGTCTTTTTTCCTTGCGCCGAGCGCGCGCAGAACGCCGATTTCCTTGGTGCGCTCCAGCACCGAGATGTACGTGATAATGCCGATCATGATCAGCGAAACGAACAGCGAGATCGACGCGAACGCGATGAGCACCATGGTGATGCCGTCCATGATGCCGCTCGACAGGCTGGTCACCATCGCGGCGAGGTCCGTGTAAACGATCAGATCCTTGTCGGCCTTGCCTTCGTTCCATTTGTCCAGGTACTGCACCACGGCTTCCTTGGCTTCAAAATCCTTCGGGTACAACGAGATGGAGGCCGGAACGGAGGTTGCGCCTAGAGCGGCCAGCACGTCGTCCTTCGACTCGGCTGTCAAGGGATCCACCGCGCCGGATGTGCCCATCCCCATCCCCATTCCGGGCTGCATGTGCATTTCCGTCACATCCGGAAACGCCTTGCCGGTAAGGACGTTGATACCCGGCTCCGCTTCCTGGGCCTTGACAATGTCGGAAGCCTGCGCGTTCTCGATAAATTGGGCGGCAAGCTCGTCGGAATAGGCGATGCCGGCGGACATCGTCGACATCGGGGAGTCCTGCTGCTGGCGGAGGATGCCCGAAATGCGGAGCGTGACCGCGTTTTCGCTGTTGTACAGGTCCATCAGACCGGCGGCGTTCATCTGAAACCGGCTGTTTTCCGCCCGGACATAGTAGTCGTTGTTATAAATCAGCTTGAATTCGTGTCCCACAATGGAATCGAAGGGGAGACGGTCCGCCTCGTAATCAAGCCCGAGCGCGTCGAGCACCGTCAGGTTGATGCGGTTGTATTCGTCCACGACCATCACCAGATCGGTCGGCGCCTTCGGAAACTCGCCGGCCAGCAGATCGTAGTAGTTCTCCACGTAGCTGCCTTCGGTACCTTCCGGCTTGCTCGGGTAAGGCTGCAGGTTCATCTGCACCGGATTGACGGCGGCGGCGGTTGTGCCGTCCGACCGGAGCAGGTTCAGGTTCACCTTGCGGCTGTAGGAAACGCCGTCGAGAAGAGCCGGATCGATGCCGTCCAAGTAAGCCAGGTAGTCCGGGGTCAGCACATTGCGGTGCAGGATGGTGTTCGCCATCGGATCATAGGGATAGATCTCGCCGGCTTGCGGGAACTCCGTCCATTTTTGCGCCTCTTCGCGCATGTTGGCCGAAGAAGGATCGGACAGGTCGATGTTCGCGGCCGATTCGCTGATCGTGACCGGAAAGTTGGACAGCGCGCCGGACTCGTAGCTGCTGATCTGCTTGTCGAAGCCGTTCGACAAAGACAGGATGAGCGCGATTCCGATGATGCCGATGCTGGAAGCAAAGGCCGTGAGGGCCGTCCGCCATTTTTTGGTGGCGATGTTCTTGCCGGACAGCTTGAGCGCGGTCCAGTAGCTCATCGCAGTCTTTTTCAGCTTGTATGACGATGTTCCGGTTTGTCCGCCCGGCGGGTTGCTGTCCGACACGATGCGGCCGTCGCGGAACTGCACGATCCGGTCTGCGTACGCCTCCGCCAGCTCGGGGTTGTGGGTGACCATAACCACCAGCTTGTCCTTGGCGATCTCCTTGATCAGCTGCATGATCTGCTCGCTGGTCGCCGTATCGAGCGCGCCGGTCGGCTCGTCGGCCAGAATGATGTCCGGGTCGTTGGCAAGCGCCCGCGCGATCGCCACCCGCTGCATCTGGCCGCCCGACAGCTGGCCCGGCTTCTTGTGAATGTGCTCCTTTAAGCCGACCTTCTCCAGCACCTCGACCGCTTTTTTCCGTTTTTCGGAAGCCGGGACGCCGCTGAGCGTCATGCCCATCTCCACGTTATCCGTGATGCTCAGGTGGGAAATCAGGTTGTAGCTTTGGAAAATAAACCCGACGCTGTTGTTGCGGTAGGCGTCCCAATCCGCGTCCTTGAAATTCTTGGTGGACGTTCCGTTGATCACCAGATCCCCGCTGTCGTATTGGTCCAGCCCGCCGATCAGGTTCAGGCAGGTGGTTTTGCCCGATCCGCTCGGGCCCAGAATGGCGACAAATTCGCTTTCGCGGAAATCCAGGCTGACGTCGTTCAGCGCTTGCTGGGTAAACGTCCCGGTGGTATAGCTTTTGGAAATGTTTTTCAGTTGCAGCATTCGGCTGGTTTCATCCTCTCGGCTCTCCATAACGGATTCTCGTTTTTTTTTAGGATACCAGACAAATATGAACTGAATATTAAATTGTGCCGCCCGGATGAACAAAACGGGCCAGCACGCCGTAGCGGGGCGAGCCGAGGAAGCTCGCCATAAACACGAGTCCGGCCGAAAAAGCCATCGCCCCCGAGATGGACGTATCCAGCCACACGGCGATGAAATAGCCGGCGATTGCCGAAAGGACGCCAAGCCCCGCACTCAGTGCAAGCATCACGGACAACCGGTCGGTCCACAGGTAGGCGGCCGCCGCCGGCGCGATGAGCATGGCGACCACCATAATCGCGCCCACCGCGTCGAATGCAGCGACCGTCGTGACCGAAAGCAGCGACATAAACGCATAATGCGTCACGACCACCGGAATGCCGATGCTGGCGGCGAGCGCCGGATCAAATGAAGTGATTTTCAGTTCCTTGTAGAACAACAGGATCGCCGCCAGCACGACAACCAGCACGAGAAGGAGCAGCAGAGGCGCTTCCGGCATTTCCGCGCCCCACGGCAAAACCGTCTTTTCCCAGGGCACAAAGGTGATTTCCCCCATCAGGGTGTGCTTGATGTCCAGATGCGCGTTTCCGACCTTGGTGGCGATGAGAATGACACCGGCCGCAAAAAGCGTGGTGAACACGACTCCGATCGAAGCTTCCTGCTGAACGCCCCGGGCGTGGAGCCACTGCACCAGCAAAGCCGTCAGCAGCCCCGCCGCAACCGCTCCGAGCAGCATATGAACGCCGCTTAACTCGCGGGTGA
The DNA here is from genome assembly GCF_059735245.1 of Gorillibacterium sp. sgz306347. Classification (NCBI taxonomy): domain Bacteria; kingdom Bacillati; phylum Bacillota; class Bacilli; order Caryophanales; family Paenibacillaceae; genus Gorillibacterium; species Gorillibacterium sp. sgz306347. The sequence continues at coordinate 10,964 of NZ_JCAPET010000061.1, read as the reverse complement.
CAAGATAAGCGACCACAATGCCGAGCAGAACCGAATGGCTGATGGCATCGGCCATCATCGCCATGCGGCGCAGGATCAGCCACACCCCCATAAGCCCGCAGGACAACCCAACCAAAGACGCTGTTACCAAAATCCAGCCCGCATAGCTCATCTCGTTTCCCCTCCCCGGGCAGTGCTAGGTCCGGTCCACAGCTGCGCCAGCTCCTTTTTCCGCGCCCGCTGCTGCCAGCGCACCGTCAGCAGCCCCTTGCGGATTCCAAACAGCAGGGAAACGGCAAACCAGGAGGAGGCGACCACTACGATAAAAGGGCCGGTCGGCCATCCTTTTCCCAGCGTGCTGACCAGAGTGCCGAGCATGCCCGACGCGCCGCCGAACAGCCCGGACAGGAGCAGCATTCCTTTAAAGGAATGCGTCCAGTAGCGGGCGCTTACTGCGGGAATGATCAGCAGCGCGGCCATCAGAATGACGCCGACGGCCTGGATGCCGATCACGATGACCAGAACGAGCGTTCCCAGGTAAATCCCGTTCATGAGCCGTCCCGAAAGGCCGAGGCCCGCCGCAAAGCCGGGATCGAATAAAAACAGCTTCCACTCTTTAAAGCCGCATGCCGCTACCAGCATGACCAGGGCGGCCAGCCCGCCCATCAGATAAACATCCTGCCGCACCATGGAAGCCGCCTGCCCGAAAATAAAGCTGTCCAGCCCGCTTTGACTCGCTCCGGCCGTCCGGTTGACCAGGGTGAGCAGCATGATGCCCAACCCGAAGAACACGGCCAGCACGATGCCCATTGCCGTATCCTCCTTGATCCGGCTGGAGGTGCGGATCCATTGGATCAGCAGAGCGCCCAGAAAAGCGCTGACCGCCGCTCCGGCCAGCATCGCCGGCAAATTTTTCGTCCCCATCATGGCAAACCCGACGATCACCCCCGGCAGCGCCGCATGGGACAGCGCGTCGCTCATCAGGCTTTGCCGTTTCCAATAAGCAAGGCAACCGGTCATTCCGGCGGCGGTCCCGAGAATCAGGGTGCTCAGAAGCACCCACTGCGCATTATGGGACAAAAAGTTCATGAGCCCACCTTCTCTCCGCTCCAGCGAAGCGTCCCGCCGTAGGTGCGGAATACATTTTCCTTGGTGAACACCGTTTCCGTCGGTCCATGCGCCAGCACCGTCCGGTTCAGGAGAAGCACATGGTCGAAATAATCCTCTACCGTCTGCAGGTCGTGGTGCACGACCATGACGGTGCGGCCTTTGCTTTTCAGGGCTTTGAGCGTTTCCATGATCGCTTTTTCCGTGGCCGCGTCCACGCCGGCAAGCGGTTCATCCATAAAATAAAGCTCGGCCTCCTGCACCAGCGCCCGGGCCAGAAACACCCGCTGCTGCTGGCCGCCGGACAGCTGGCTGATTTGCCGGTCCGCATAGTCGGCCATGCCCATCGCCGCCAGCGCGGCCATCGCCTTGTCCTTGTGGACCCGGCCGGGCCACTTCAGCCAGCCGACCTGCCCGTACAAGCCCATCAGCACGACGTCCAGCGCGTTGGTGGGGAAATCCCAGTCGACCGATCCCCGCTGCGGCACATAGCCGATCCGCGCTTTGGCCTTTCCATAGGAGGCGCCGAAAAACAACACTTCTCCCGCCAGCCTCGGGTGCAAATCCAGCAGCGTTTTCAACAGCGTCGATTTGCCCGCTCCGTTCGGGCCGACAATCGCCGTCAGCGTTCCCGGCCGCACCCGGAAGGCCACCTCCTCCAGCACGGTGTTTTTGCGGTACGAAGCGGACAATCCCTTGACCTCCAGCACCGTCTCCATGGTCATTCCTCCTTTCCGGCCAGCGCGTTGCGGATCGTGTCCACATTGTGGCGGTACATGCCCAGATAAGTGCCTTCCGGGGTCCCTGCATCCCCCATGGCGTCCGAGAACAGCTCGCCGCCCAGCTTGACGGACAACCCCTGCTCCCTGGCTCCTTCAATAACCGCGTTGACGGAGGCGGGGTTGATGCTGGTCTCCACAAAAACGGCCGGAACCTGATGCTTTGTCAAAATCCCGATGGTTTCCTCGATATCGCCGAGTCCGATTTCATCCTCGGTGCTGAGCCCTTGCAGCCCTACCACCTCCAGTCCCTGCAGCCGGCCGAAATAGCCGAACGCGTCATGCGCGGTGACCAGCACCCGCATTTCTTCCGGAATGGCGGCCAGCTTCTCCCTCGCTTCCTCCTTTAACCGGTCCAGCTCCGCGAAATAAGCGGTTTTGTTTGCTTCAAAATAAGCCGCATTTTCGGGCGAAGCCTTTTTCAATTCCTCGGCGGCCGACCCCAGGGCCTCCTTCCACAAATCGATGTCAAACCAGACGTGGGGGTCGACTGCCCCTTCCTCGTCTTTCAGCAGCCGCTCCTCCGGAATCGCTTCGGCCAGCCCCAGCACGGTCTTCTTTTTGCCGATCTCTTCAAAAACCTTGAGCATATTTGCTTCGAGATGGAGGCCGCTGTAAAAAACGATGTCGCTGTTCTCCAGCTTCTCCACATCTCCCTGAGTCGCGTTGTACAAATGAGGGTCTACGCCCGGCCCCATCAAACTCTCGACGGAGATTTTATCCCCGCCGATGACGGACACAGGCTCCGCAATCTGGGCGATGGTCGTCACGACGCGTAGCTTCCCGTCCGCCGCCGCTTTTTCCCCGCCGCCTCCGCCGGAGCCGCAAGCGGCAAGCGCCAGCGAGCCCGCCATAACAAGCAAACCGGCCGTGATGCGAAGACTGGAATTTCGTTTTTTCTTCATGGTGATCCTCCCTCTCGTTTACATATTTTGGTCAAGTTCTTTCTTGAAACGAAAAGTTTTTCCTTAGGGAAAAATTGTTCTCGAATAGAAAATACTTTCCCTGCAGAAAAAAGTCAATAATTATTTTCAGTTGATTGCCTATAAAAAAAGATCCCGCAGTTTTACCTGCGGAATCCTTGGACCTGATTCTCTTTTTGCCGGTTCTCTTTCGTTCCGGGCCCTCCGGTCAGGGAAGCGCCCGCTCTTTGGCGGGTATCCGCTCCTGCCGCTCCCAGCCTTCCTTGATCAAGATGCTGTCGGGGCTGCGGCCGTCCCACTCGACGTACCGCTGCTCCTGAAGCCCGTCAAGCGCCTTCGCCAAATCGCGCCGGTTCCGGCCCGTCATAGCCGAAAGCTCGGCAAACGTCGGCATCCGCCTGTATTTGGTGAAATAGTTGTAGACAATCCGCAGCAGCTTCCGTTCAATGTCCGCCAGCATGCTCATCCCTCCGAATACAAGATACGGCTTTATTATAGCCGAACAAACGTTCGCTTATCCAGCAGGAAATTCTGTGTCGCATGGAAAAGGAAAACAGCTGCGGCTTGCCGAACTATATTCCGTTGTTCAACAGAAGGCACAAAACCCGGAAGGAGAGCGTACGATGCAGCACCCCTATCACCCTGACGAGCATGAACAGCTCGTGGACATCTGGTACCGCGCCGTTCGTTTGACGCATCATTTTTTGAGCGGGGAGGACCTCGCGTTTTACCGCCGCATTGTCGACGAGGAGGCCCTTAGGGCCGTTGAGGTTTGGGTCGAGCGGAGCGAAGCCGGCGAACCGGTCGGCTTTATCGGCCTCGACGGACCGAAAATCGAAATGCTATTTGTCGATCCCGCCTGCCATGGGCAGGGAATCGGCACCCGGCTGATCCGCCTCGCGCAAGCTCTCAAGGGAGACCGGCTTCAAGTCGACGTAAACGAGCAGAACGAAGGGGCGCGCGCCTTTTACACGCGCTGCGGCTTCGTTCCAACGGGAAGATCGGAGCTGGACGGGAGCGGACGCCCTTACCCGCTGCTTCATTTGGAGCTGAACCCATGACCGTCCTTCTTTGATATTACTGGTCCTTCGTATACCCGTCCCGCTTGTTAAAGGCAAGCTCGAACAGGCCCGTAGCCGACAAACCGGCGAGTCCGCCCGCCCACAGCCGAAGCACCAGCCCCATCTCCGTGAACGGATAAGCCGCGGCTCCGACGCCGATGCCGATCAGCAGCCCGATCAGCGGCACCAGCTTGCGCGGCACGCTGAACACGCTTTTGACCAGCTGGACAAGCGCCATCACAAATACGGCCAGCACCGAGGCAAAAGCCAGCACATCCGTCAGGTTCTGGTTGGGCATCCTAGTTCCCCGCCTTTAACTGCTTCAGGAAGGCGACGGCTTCCCGGCTGGCCAAGCCGGCGTTGTAAAGCATCTGGATGACGTTGAGCTCGGGTTTGGACTTTTCCTGCGAGGTGGTGATGATCCCCGCCTCCTTGGCGGCTGAAACCGCGGCGAGGTATACGTCGGGAATCGGCTCCTTCGCGGACATATTCAGCCGTTTCTCCAGCGCCGCGATCCGGCTTTCGTAAGCCGCCGCAAGCGCCTCCAGCTCGCTGATTTTGCTCATCGCGCTTTGTCCCTCCTTATCGTAGCGGGCGAGTCCGTTCGCCTCGATCAAGCCGGTAAGCTTGGCGACGTAAGCCGGATCGCTCGCGTAGCCCGCGGCCTGCAGCGCGCGGGCGGCGGCGGCATAATCGAGCGCGGCGGCCGCCGTGAAAAACCCGGCCGCGGCATACCGGCGGTTCGCCCGCAAAAAGGCCGAGTGGTCCCGGACGCTCTCTTCCCAGGAGCCGTATGCGCGAAATCCTGCGCGCACGGTGACCGGTTTTCCGTTTACATACTCCACCGTGGTCCTCACCGGGCCGGCTCCCTTGATGCCGAACAGATTGTTGGCGGGCGCGCTTTTTCCCCACGCGCTTTCCAGCGCCGCCTGCGCGATTGTAATCGAGGGCAGCACGCCCGAATCAAGGTAGTCCTCGACGGCCAGCGGCCCCAGCCGCCCGATAAAGGCCGTTTTTTCCATTCCGGCTCCTCCTCTCCCGCCCGCACGCTGCAGCGCGCGGACGAAATCCGCTTCTTTTATAAAGAATGCAGGCTGTCCGCCTCTTGCTTGTACGGACGCCGCCAGGGCGCTCCCCAAAAAGGCGGCCGGATGCGCCCCCCCTTTTCCGGGGCATAATATTGGATACAATCCGCCGGCACGCATACGTATAGTAAAGAACCCGCCAAAAAAATAATGCCGCCGGCGGCCGCGCTTGCTTCACCCCTATTCGGGCCTGGGTAAGAATGCGTAACAGCGTCAAACGGACGGCTTTCCTGTCAACCCTGAACCGGGAGTGGATAATCGGATGACCCAGTCAAAAGCCCTTATTCTATACGCCAGCTTCGGAAACGGCCATCTGCAGGTGGCCCGGTCGCTGCGGGACGCCATGGAGCGAAGCGGCATGCGCGTCACGATGACCGACCTGCTGGCGGAATCCCATCCTCTCGTCAACGGCGTCTCCCGCCGCTTTTACCGCCGCAGCTATTCCCTTTTCCCCGGCCTGTACGGCTGGCTTTACCGCCGGACGAAAGAGATGCGCCACGACCAGCCTTTCGCCAGACGTTTTCACAGCCTTGGAACCCTAAAGCTCAAAAGCATTCTGGAACGGGAAAAACCCGATCTGGTCGTGAATACATTTCCCATGCAGGCCATGGCCGAGCTGAAACGGCGCGGCACGGCGATTCCGACGTGCACCTTCGTGACCGATTTTACGGCGCATGGCCGCTGGCTTCATCCCGAGGTGGATGCCTATTTTGTCGCTACGGAGGACCTCGCGGAGCAGATGGCGCGTAAGGGGATTCCCCGCGAGCGGATTCACGTCAGCGGCATTCCGCTCCGGCCCGGGTTTCTCCGCCCGCTGGACTGCGACCGGATTTACCGGGCGTTCCGCCTCTCCCCGGCGCGCAAAACGCTGCTGGTGATGGCCGGCTGCCCTACCGTCGGCCGGGGGATCGAGGAGATCGGGGCCTCGCTTGCGGCCCGCTCCGATCTCCAGACGGTGATCGTCTGCGGGAGCAACCGGAGTCTGCAAGCGCGGCTTGCGGAACGGTTTGCGGGCCGTGACAACGTCCGGGTGCTGGGAGTGGTTCGCGAGATTCCCATGCTGATGGCGATTGCCGGCTGCCTGGTGACCAAGCCGGGCGGCCTTACGCTGGCGGAAGCGCTCTGCGCCAATCTGCCGACCGTGCTTTACCGGCCGGTGCCCGGCCAAGAGAGCGAAAACGCCGAATACCTCGAGCAGCGGGGCGCCGTTCTGGCCGCCGAGAACCCCGGCGAGCTGGAAGCGCATATCGCCCGCCTTCTCCGGGACGAAGACAAGGCGCGGCAGCTGCGCCGCGCCATGGCCGCCCTGCGCCGCCCGCGCTCTACCGAAGAGGCGGTGGCCGTGATGGCCGAAAGCCTCGCTTCCGGCGCATGGACCCCCGCGCCGACGGAAACCCGGCCGGCGGCGGCTCTGTCGCGCAATTATGTGACGTGAGAGAGCCGTCTTCCACCGGCGGCCCCGGACGGCAAAAAGCACCCGCAACGCCCGGTAAGCCGCTTCCGGCCGGAGCTCTGCGCCTCCGCCGGCCGCCTGCGGCGTATCGGGTGCTGCTGTGCTTTCGGCTTCCCGCGGTTCAGGCTTCCTCCGCCTCAAGCACGTTCCGCATATCCAGCCATACCGGCTCTTCCCCGTCCCGGTCAAGCCGGATCCGCCGCCCGGGCAGATCCGCGCGCCCTATCCGGCCGGTCAGGCGGGCGATGCCGTATTCTCCGTAAACCGTCAGGCAAACGGAGCCTCCGCCGGCCAGCGAATCGCCGATGACGCGGGCAATTTCCTCCCGCTTCTGCTCATCCAGCTCGGGAAGCGTTCTTCTTTCCCGTTCCTTGTAGTGGGCCCGGATGCGCTCTTTGTGTTCCGGCAGCATCATCCGGGACGATTCCCACAGGCCGTTCCCCTCCAGCTTTTTGCCCATTCGTTCCGCTCCTTTCCCATCCTCTTGCCTTTCGGCTCAAGAAGGCTTGCCGCTCCCTCCGCGATCAATCCTTTTTTGGACCGGTCCGGCTTTCAAACGTATCCACATACAGGTTGCCCGCTCCATCCACCTGCGCCAAAAAGACCTGATCCGCCGACAGCCCCGCCTGCTTCAGCTCATTGTCCAGCCAGTCCCGCGTCCGCCCGGCCTTTTCCAGCGCCTTTTTCATCACCTTGCCGTCCATGATGACCGTCTGGGGTTCTTTTCCCCGGCCGACCGGAAGCCCCAGCTCTTGAGGCGTTACCGGCAGATGTTCTTTTTTCAGCAGCACGTTGACGTCTCCGCTCGGTTCCATGATGGCGAACTCCACCTCGGCCGCGTGAAATACGTTCCTCTTGTGCAGCTCCTCCATCAGTTCATCCGCGGTGATGCGTTCCTTTTTCAGATTCCTCTCCAAAATTTCGCCGCCCTGAATGAGAACCGTCGCCTTGCTGTCGAAAAAATTCCGGAGCCTTTTGCTTTTCAGCTGCAGGAATTCGATGCCGAGGGAAACGCCCACCCAGACGCATATGGAAATCACCCCCAGGTACCACGCCATCTGAAGCTCCAGACAGATGTAGGCCGCGATGCTGCCGATGGTGATCCCGGTGATGTATTCGAAAAGGGAAAGCTGGGACACCTGCCGCTTGCCCAGCGCCTTGGTCATCCAGAACAAGACGACGACGGCCAGCAGGGTGCGCAGCGCCACTTCCAGCCAATCGGGCATGAGGAACCGCCTCTTTCCGTAGTGCTTTCATGGCGTTACCATGCCCGTTTTCCATAAAATTCATTCTCCTCCCCTTGGCTCGGGCAGCCGTTTGACGGCCAGCGAAAGGAGAAGCCCTACGCCGGCATAGCCAAAAAGCGGGTAGAGGTACCCAAGCAAAGCGGAAAAGCCGATTTGACCGATCCATAAGCACGTCAGCAGGACGACAAGGGCAATGACGGTTTCGGGGAGGCGCCAAATGCTTTGGAGCTGCCGGGTAATGCCGAAAACGTTGCCGAGCACCGTTGTGAAAATTTCCCCATAGAGCACAAGCGAGAACAAAAGGGCGACGCTCCGGCCCAGGTTCCCGATCAACTCCCCCATCGGAATTTCGAACCGGGCGATCTCCGGCATTTGCGAGCTCATGGCCAAGTGGCTCGCCGCCAGCATCAGGCCGAGGAGGATGGCGCCCCACACGCCGCCCCGCTTCAGCACGCGCTCGTCGGCGGCTTCTTTGCCGAGCGGCACGAGAACCGCCAGCATCGAGGCCAGGTTCAGCCCGATGTATACGAGCGGATTGACCAGCCACTGCAGGGTTTCCGCGCGGTATCCCTGCCAGGCCGCCGCCGCGGGCCACCCCTCTCCCGCCAAAGCGTTCAGAGCGACCAGAAGGCCGAAAAACAGCATCAGGGGAACGACCAGCGAATTGGCGGCGAGAATGCCCGTCATTCCTTTGGCCATGACCAGGCAGCTCAGCAAAATGCTCAACAGGATGCCCAAATGCTCGGGCAGCCCGAACTGTTCCTCAAGCAGAGCACCGGTTCCCGAAAGCATAACGGCCGTCACGCCGTAAAGCGTCAAAAAGACCAGCAGGTCGGCGAATTTGGCAAAGCGCTCCCCGAACAGGTGGCGGTTGAGCTCCCGGTAGGAAAATGCCTGAATGCGGTGCGCGAGCAGCATGGTTTTGGTGCCGATCCAGACAAAAAGCAGCGTGCTGAGCAGGATCGCAATCAGCCCGCCGCCGCCGTGCACCGTAAAAAACTGCATGATCGACTGGCCGGTGGCAAAGCCTGCTCCGACGATGGTACCGGCATATGTAGCGGCGATCTGGATCGCCTGGCGGGTGCTTCGGGCCATCGGCTTGTCCTCCGGAACCATGGATAAGATCGAACCCTTCCATAGTATGCCGGCCGCGGGGCCTGTATTCCTCTTTCGCGGCGGCGGCGGCGTGGCGGCAGGCGGACCGGCGGCGGACGGCGCGATGCGGGCCGGGGTGCGGCGGCAGGCTTATTTGTAATGCCCGCCGATTTTGCCCGAGCGGTCCATCGCCTGGCCCGCGGCCGTCAGGGACGCCGCCCGCACGATGGCGGAGGAGCCATACCGCTGCTTGATCGCATCCGTCGCCTGCTCCAGCGCGCGGAACCGTTCCCGGTCGCCGTCGAACCAGGCGAGCTGGTATTCCTCGCCGGAGACGAGGCCGGTGAGGGCGAGGCCCGCCTTGCGGACCGGCTGGCCGTCCCAGAACCGGTGAAACAGCTCGCGTGCGGCAGCGTACACGGCGCCGGTGACGTTCGTGGGCACGGCCAGTTTTTGCTGCCGGTGAAAGCCGGTCGGCCGGTCAAAATCCGCCCCGGTGCAGCCAACCGATACCACGGCCCCCATCAGGCCTTTGGAGCGGCAGCGGCGGCACACCTCCTCGGCCAATTCCAGCAGCACCGTGTCGATCTCCTCCCGGGTCCGGTAATCGCGCGGCAGCGTCATGTGGTGGCCGACGCCTTTTTGCCCCTCATGCGCACGGACTGTGACAGGAGAGTCGTCCATGCCATTGGCGACGCGCCACAACACCTCTCCGTTGACGCCCCACCGCTTTGTCAGCCGCTGCAGCGGCGTGCTGGCAAGATCGCCGATCGTATGGATGCCGAGCCGGTTCAGGTGTTTTCCCATACGCGAGCCGACGCCGAACATTTTGCGGACGGGACAAGGCCAGATCGCGGCGGCCAGATCGTCCCGGGACGCCCGGAAGATGCCGTCCGGCCGCCGCTTGGCGATCAGGTCGCAGGCCATCTTGGCGACGGCCTTCGTCTCGCCGATGCCGACGCGGGCGAACACGCCGGTCGCCTCCATGATGCGGGCCTGGATCTGGGCCGCCACGGCTTCGGCCGAACCGCCGAACAGGTGAAGCGTCGGCGTCACGTCGACAAACTGCTCGTCGACGGAAAACGGCTCGACGAGGTCGCTGAACGACTCGAGAATCTCCGTAATCTCCATGGACACGAGAATGTAGCGCTCCATCCGCGGCTTGATTACGACCAGATCGGGACAAATCCCGAGCACTTCGCCGAGTGCGTTGCCCGTGGCCACCCCCCGCTGCTTGGCGATCGGGCACGCCGCAAGCACAATGCCCGACCGGCGTGCCGGGTCGCCGGCTACCGCCAGCGGCCGATCACGGTACTCGGGATGGGCCGCTTTTTCCACACTGGCGTAAAAGCTCTGCATGTCCACCAGCAAAATGGTTCGCTTGCGCTTCTCCGTATCCCTCAACGCCGCCCGCTCCTTTTTGTCCGATTGCGTTCCTGCCCTCCTAAGCATATTCATTATATACCGAACTTATGTTCGCATATACCGGTAATATCTTGATAAGCTGGGGAGCCGGAGCAAGCGGTTCCGGTTCTTGGGGGCGGCGCAACGAAAAAATGGGGGTATGCCAAAAAAACCGCGTCCGAACGGCGCGGTCAGACTGCCGGGAAACCCGTGTCTTTAAAATGCCGGACTTCTAGGTGCCGGGAAATCCCGGTCTTGTACTGCCAACAATCCGCTTCCGTGCCAACCGAAAGTTTCTATGTCAAACGCGGTTAAAACACGCACACGGGGCTCGGCCGCTTAAAGCTACGGCCCGGGCTACTGGCGGTCAAATGGCTACGAGCCTGAAGCGGGGACAGCCGATCGAGCGCGGAGGACAACTTTTCAAACTCATTCATGCTCCGGAACTAACTCGGAACTGTTCGACAGTCGCGTTAACTCCAAAATTGCTTGATGGTTGCGTTCACTCCCAATTGTTTGACGGTTGCGTAACCCTGGACTGGCTGACGAATGCGTTAAGCCAGAGCCGATTTACTTGATGGTTGTGCTAAGTCGGTACTACTTGATGGTTGTGCCAGCCTTGGCGCCTCAAAGGTTGGCGATCTCGAGACGGATTGAAACGAAAGTTGCGCTAACGGTTGCCACAGAGGCTATTTGCCTCAAAAAAGGGGGGTGCGAAATTGTAACGGTTGCCACAGCGCTTATTTTCACTTTTTGGCTCGTTTTGGTCCATTTTTTCCGAAATAGGCGCTGTGGCAACCGTTGCTATGAACGTTTTTGTCAAGCGCTCCA
>NZ_JCAPET010000060.1:0-23418 GCF_059735245.1 Gorillibacterium sp. sgz306347 | reverse complement strand
TGTTGTTTTGTTGCTTGTTCACTCGTTGTTCAGTTTTCAAAGGACTCGATTGCCGTTCGCTATCGAACAGCGACCTTTATATATTATCACATCGCCACCGAGGTTGCAAGTTCTTTTTAGAAGGAATCTTTTGCCTCATCAGACGATGCAATCAAGTGCCGCAAAAGCGACATCAGTTAATGTACCATATCCCGTATGATCCCGGCAACTGTTTTTTTCATCCAGCAGCTGTTATGCTCCGGCAGCCCCCCCTCCTAACCGAGAGATATAAAGAAACGGACACCCTATCCGGTGTCCGTTCAAAAAACACTTTGCGGCGGCTTACCGCTCGCGCATCTGCGGGAAAAGCAGAACGTCGCGAATCGAAGGAGCATCGGTAAGCAGCATGATCAGCCGGTCGATGCCGATGCCGAGACCTCCCGTAGGCGGCATGCCGTATTCCAGCGCCCGGATGAAGTCTTCGTCCATTTCATGCGCTTCGTCGTTGCCCATCTCCCGCTCGCGCAGCTGCGCCTCGAAGCGCTCCCGCTGATCGATCGGATCATTCAGCTCGGAGAATGCGTTCGCATGCTCGCGGCCGACGATAAACAGCTCAAAACGGTCCGTAAACCGCGGATCGGCTTCGCTCTTCTTGGCCAGGGGGGAGATTTCCACCGGATGGCCCATGATGAAGGTAGGCTGAATAAGCGTTTCCTCCACGAAGGTTTCAAAGAACTGATTCAGAATATGCCCGAACGTCATACCCGGCTCGACCGGAACCTTATGTTCTTTTGCCAGCCGGTTGGCTTCTTCGTCGCTCATCTGCACGCCGAAATCGACGCCGGTCACTTCCTTGACCGCATCCACCATCGAAACCCGGCGCCATGATGGCGCAAGGTTGACTTCTTTGCCCTGGTACTGGATCGTGGTCGAGCCCAGCACTTCCCGGGCGACATGCGCGATCAGATTTTCCGTCAGGCTCATGATATCGGTGTAATCGCCGTACGCTTCGTACAGCTCCAGCATCGTAAACTCCGGATTGTGCCGGGTGGAGATTCCTTCGTTGCGGTACACGCGGCCGATTTCATACACCTTTTCCAGTCCGCCGACGATGAGCCGCTTCAGATGCAGCTCCAGAGCGATCCGCATGACCAGCGGCATGTCCAGCGTGTTGTGGTGCGTGCGGAAAGGCCGCGCTGCAGCGCCCCCCGCCACCGAATGCAGCGTCGGCGTTTCCACTTCCAGATAACCTTTGCCGTCCAGGTAGCGGCGGATGGATTGAATGATCCGCGAGCGGGTAATGAACGTGTCTTTGACGCCTTCGCTCACAATCAGGTCGACGTAGCGCTGGCGGTAGCGGGTTTCCACGTCCTTCAACCCGTGGAACTTGTCCGGCAGCGGATAAAGAGACTTGGTGAGAACGGTCACTTCTTCCGCTTTGACGGTCGTCTCTCCCGTTTTGGTCTTGAACACTTCCCCGCGGACGCCGATAATATCGCCGATGTCCAGCAGGTCAAAGGCATCGTATTGGACGGGATCAACGGAATCCTTTCGCACGTAAATCTGGATTCTGCCGGTCAGATCCTGAATGTGCGCAAAGGAAGCCTTGCCCATGCTGCGCTTTTGCATGATGCGGCCGGCGATGGAAACGCGGACCGCCAGCTCGTCCAGCTCTTCCTTCGCCTTGGCGTCGTATTCGTCCAATATCCCTTTCGCCGTATGGGTTCGCTCGTATTTTTGCCCGAACGGGTCCATGCCCAGCTTCTGCAGCTCGTCCAGCTTGCCGCGGCGTATCGTCAACAGTTCATTCAGTTCCAGTTGCTGTTCCTGGCTCATTCACCAAATCTCCTTCTTCATCTCCAGGCCGTTTGGCAGCCCGCAATGCGTAATATCGACGAAAAAAGCTTCCGTGGGAAGCTTTCTTCAGCATGATGCTCTGTAATAAAGAAGCTTGCCTTATCGAAAAGGCGCTTACTTCTTGATTTCGATAATTTCGTACTGGATAATGCCCGCGGGTACGCTGACTTCCACCGTCGAGCCCTTCTTCTGCCCGAGAATGGCGCGGCCGACCGGGCTTTCATTGGAGATCTTGTTCTCGAACGGATCGGATTCCGCCGTGCCGACGATCGTGTACTCCAGCGTATCGCCGAATTCCAGGTCCTTCAGGATAACCGTGGACCCGATGCTGACCGTGTTAATGTCGACTTCTTCGTTGTTGATGATGCGCGCGTTGCGCAAAAGCTTCTCGAGCTGGATAATCCGCCCTTCAATAAAGGCCTGCTCGTTCTTGGCGTCGTCATATTCGGAGTTTTCGCTGATATCACCGTACCCGATGGCGATTTTGATCCGTTCCGCCACTTCGCGCCGTTTGACCGACTTCAGGTTCTCCAGCTCTTCCTCCAGCTTTTTCAAGCCTTCCTGCGTCAGAATCGTTTCTTTTTCGCTCATTCCAACAAATCTCCTGTCTTATGAATTACAAAAGTTGCCGCTGGACCGTAAAGGCCCGGCGGCTTCCTCCATACTATATGTCCGCGTAAGACGGCACGACAATTGCAGCCTGCGCTTAAGTTTACGACTGATTATATTTCATGCTCCGCCAATTGTCAATCACAGGGAATCCCCCGCCGCTCCGGCAAAGGAAGCCTTTTCACAGGCCCGTTACACCGCCTCGGCGGTTTCCTCGCTTTCGCCGGCGGGCTCAAAATCGCCCTGGATAAAGCGGTTCAGCGTATCGACGATCTCATCCCGCCCGTTCATTTCCATTATCGCGTCCTTTACGCGGGCGGAGCCGGTCAAGCCTTTCAGGTACCAGGCCAAGTGCTTCCGCATTTCTTTTACGGCGACCGTTTCGCCTTTCAGCGCGGCCAGCCGGTCCATGTGGAGCACGGCGATACGGATTTTTTCGTCGGGGGTCGGTTCCTCGACCAGCACTCCTTCGGTCAGGTAGCGCACCGTGCGGTACAGCATCCACGGGTTGCCGAGCGCTCCGCGGCCGATCATGACGCCGTCGCAGCCGGTATGGTCCAGCATCCGCCGGGCGTCCTCCGGCGTAAACACGTCGCCGTTGCCGATGACGGGAATGGAAAGCGCGTCTTTCACCTCTTTAATCATATCCCAATTGGCCTTGCCGCTATACATTTGCACCCGGGTGCGGCCATGGACCGCAACAGCCGAGCCGCCGCCGTTTTCCACGGCTTTGGCGTTCCGGACGGCGTAAATGTGGTCATCGTCCCAGCCGATCCGCATTTTCACCGTTACCGGCTTGGAGACAGCCGAGACTACGGCGGCCACCATTTGTTCGATCTTGTCGGGGGCGAGGAGCCAGCGCGCGCCGGCGTCGGATTTTGTCACTTTTGGCACCGGGCAGCCCATGTTGATGTCGATGATATCGGCGTTGGTCCGGGTATCCACCACTTTGGCGGCTTCCACCAGCGTCTGCGTATCGCCTCCGAAAATTTGCAGGCTGAGCGGCTTTTCCCTTTCGTCGACATACAGCATTTCCAGCGTACGTTTGTTTCCGTGGACAATCGCCTTGTCGCTGACCATTTCGGCACAGACGAGGCCGGTGCCGAATTCCTTGGCGATCAGCCGGAAGGCCGGGTTGCAGACGCCCGCCATAGGAGCCAGCACAACGTTGTTCGGGGCGACTACCTTCCCTATTTTAAGCATAACGCTCTCCTTTCGTTTCTAAAAAAGCCTATCGTCAGCCGTCCGTTTTGCGTCCGGCACCAGTTCGTCTTCCTCGATTCCAAGCGTTTCGGCAATCATCGCGATCAGGTCGGGCTCCGCTTTGCGGGCTCCGCGCTCCACCGCACCCAGGACGGATACCGAAATGCCCATCCGCTCTGCGAGCTCGGTTTGGGTGTAGCCCTTCAGCTTGCGAAAGGCCCGAATGCGCAGCGCATCCCTCATTTGGTCCATGGCTCCACCCCGTCCTTTCCCGGCAAACCGGCCGTATGCCCTGCCAAAGAGGCAAGGCCGGGAACCGCATCGTCGGGTGCGATCTCCGCCAGGGGAACCAGCACAAACGCGCGTTCACCCATCCGCGGATGCGGAACGGTCAGCTCCGGCAGCCGCAGCTCGGCGCGCCCGTACAGCAGCAGATCGAGGTCGACCGTCCGGGGGCCCCAGCGTACCGTCCGCTCCCGTCCCAGCTGTTCTTCAATCCGGAGCAGCTCCGCCAGCAGCTCCTCGGGCGGCAGATCGGTGCGAACCGCGACAGCCTGGTTCAGGAAACGGTCCTGCTCCGCGAGGCCGACGGGCTCCGTGGAGTAAAGCGACGACCGCCGGGCCACCTCGATGCGCGGATGCGCGTTCAGCAGTTCGACAGCCTGGCTCAAATTCGCTTCCTTGTCGCCAAGGTTCGAGCCCAGTCCGATATACGCTTCAATGGGCCGCCCCCGGCGGATTTCGACCGTTACGCCGCGAAAATGAATATCAAACGGAGGATTGGGCTTCGTAATCCGCACCGTCACTTCTTGGAGCATACGGTAATGCGCCAAAAGATCGGCGGCGACCGCCTCGGCGAGCGCTTCGATCAGCTTGAAGGTTCGTTTCTCCACGATCTCTTTAACGCGGCCGTAAAGCTCCGCGTAATTTATTGTTTGCTCCAGGTCGTCGCCGGCGCCTGCCCGCGACAGCGGAAGAAGCAGCTCGACATCGGCGCAAAAACGCTGACCCAGCTTGTTTTCTTCGGCAAAAACGCCGTGGTACCCGTAAAACTCCATGCCCGACAAAATCATCTTATCCATCTTTGCGGCTCCTCACAAGGTTCCCTGATAGCGAACGATGGCGTCCGTCATGAGAGCGGCCCGTTTGTTGGCTTTTATGTCGTGGACGCGGACAAGGTCGCATCCCTGGGAAATGCCCAGCACCGTGGTGGCGAGCGTTCCTTCCACCACGTCGTCCGCCGGCCGGTCCAGCACCTGCCGGATTGTCGACTTGCGGGACGTGCCGAGCAGCACCGGGTAGCCGAGCGCCGTTACGGCGTCCAGCCTGCCGAGCAGCCGGAGGTTGTGGTCCCGCGTTTTGGCAAAGCCGATGCCGGGGTCCAGAATGATCTGCTCGTCCCGGACACCGGCCTGACGCGCCGCTTCGATGCTGAGGCGCAGGTCGGACGCCACATCGGCCAAGAAATCGGCATAGGCGGTCTGCGGCCGGTTGTGCATGAGGATCGCCGGGCAGCCGAATTCGGCCGCAACTCCGGCCATTGCCGGGTCCCGGCGGAATCCCCAGACATCGTTGAGGATATGCGCGCCTGCTTCCAGAGCGGCCCGGGCGGTTTCCGCCTTGTACGTATCCACGGACAAGGGCACTCCCACCGCCTCTCGCAGCGCGCGGATGACCGGAACCACCCGGCCGATTTCTTCCGCGGCGCTCACTTCGTCCGCTCCGGGCCGGGTCGACTCCCCGCCGATGTCGATCAGGTCGGCGCCTTCCTCCACCATCCGCCGGGCGTGCGCTACAGCGGCATCCACCGCCGTGTAACGGCCTCCGTCCGAGAAAGAGTCCGGCGTTATGTTCAATATTCCCATGATGAGCGTCCGCCGCCCAAGCTCCAGGGAAATCCCCCGGCAATCCAGCGTGCGGACGGGCTTATTCCGGAACATGCAAGCACTCTCCTTGCCAATAGAGAAAGCCGTGACCCGGGCTTAGCGTCACGGCGGACTGTCTTTGGTTTCTTCCCGCTACACTCCGCTTGCCGCCGTATTCCCAATGAAGTTGCGCAGAATGTCCATGCCGCTTTCGGTAATGATCGACTCCGGATGAAATTGAACGCCTTCGATCGGATACTCTCGGTGCCGCAAGCCCATGATTTCGCCGGCTTCGGTCCAGGCGCTGATCTCAAAGCAGTCCGGAAGCGTCTCGCGTTTGACGATAAGCGAATGGTAACGGGTTGCGGTAAACGGATTGTTCAGGCCTTGAAAAAGACCCCTCCCGTCGTGAAAAATGGCCGAGGTTTTGCCGTGCATCAGATTGTCCGCGCGGACCACCTCGCCTCCAAAGGCTTGGCCGATGGCCTGATGGCCCAGGCAAACGCCGAGAATCGGCAGCTTTCCTTTAAAATGCCCGATTACATCCAGACAAATCCCCGCCTCGTTCGGCGTGCAGGGACCGGGAGACAACAAAATCCGGTCCGGCGAAAGCCTTTCAATGCCTTCGAGCGTGATCTCGTTGTTGCGGCGGACTTCAATCTGCTCGCCGAGCTGCCCCAAGTATTGAACCAGATTATAGGTAAACGAATCGAAGTTGTCGATCACCAGGATCAAGCGGCATCGCTCCTTTTTGTCCGCGTCGTCCGGCGGCTCTTTGCGGAGCCGCCGTCTTGTCTCTATGTTACGGTCTGCATGCATCCGCGTCAATGCGAACCGGACGAATTGGAAACAAAAAAAGCTTGCCAGGCTCCAAAAAAACGCAAAAGCCCCCGAAGGGGCTTATGAAGGGAAGCGGGCCAATACGGCCTGCACCGGATTTATTCTTCGAATTGGTACAGCGGCGTGCTGAGGTAACGTTCGCCGTTGCTCGGGATGATGGCCACCACGCGTTTTCCGGGTCCCAGCTCGCGCGCTACCTGGAGAGCGGCGAATACGGCGGCGCCGGAAGAAATTCCGCTCAGAATGCCTTCTTCCTTGGCCACCTGGCGCGCGGTCGCAAAAGCATCGTCATTCTCGACCGGGATAATCTCGTCATAGATCTCCGTGTTGAGAATGTCCGGAACAAAGCCGGCGCCGATGCCCTGGATTTTGTGGGGGCCAGCTTTGCCGCCGGAGAGCACCGGAGACGCCGCCGGTTCCACGGCGTAGATCTTGATGCCCGGGAAGCGGTCCTTCAGAATGCCGCCGGCTCCGGTAATCGTACCGCCGGTTCCGATCCCCGCCACAAAGGCGTCCAGCGTGCCGCCGATCGATTCGATCGCCTGAACGATTTCCGGTCCGGTCGTTTCCCGGTGAATTTTTATGTTGGCCGGGTTTTTAAACTGCTGGGGCATAAAATAGTCCGGATTTTCCGCCTGCAGCTCTTCGGCTTTCTTGATGGCGCCCTTCATTCCTTCCGCACCCGGCGTCAAAACCAGCTGCGCCCCGTAAGCGCGAAGCAGGTTGCGCCGCTCCAGGCTCATCGTTTCCGGCATGACCAGAATCGCCTTGTAGCCTTTGGCCGCCGCCACCATGGCAAGCCCGATGCCCGTGTTGCCGCTCGTCGGCTCGATGATCGTCGCACCCGGCTTCAGAGCGCCCGTACGTTCGGCGTCTTCCACCATGCTGATGGCGATCCGGTCCTTCACGCTGGAGCCCGGGTTTTGGTACTCCAGCTTGAGGTAAATGTCCGCGCTGCCCTCCGGCACGACGCGATTCAATTTAACCAGGGGAGTGCCGCCAATCAATTGCGTTACGTTGTCCACGATCTTCGTCATGTTGCTCCTCCTCTATGATTTATATATCCGAGTAAACAAGTCGGTATTATAAAATCATCTTACCAATCCTGAGTATCCTTGTCAACTTTAATTTGGCAACCCCGGATTTTCCGTATTCTTCAAGAGGCCCTCCTCGACTTGGGCTCCCCATTTTTCCCGGAGGGACGCAATGTAATCTTTGATTGGCGGCGCTTTTTGCAGCGCAAGCTGCTTGCGGACCGATTCCCGCAGCTTTTGCGGGTCTTCCCGCTGCTCCTTCTTGCGGTCGACCAGCTTGAACACGACAAACCCTTCGTCCGTCTGAACAGGCTCGCTGATTTCGCCTACGTTCATTTCCCCGGCCTTTTTCAGGATGTTGACCGACAAAAACGGGTCGTTTTCCTCGACCCAGCCAAGGTCTCCGCCTTCGTTCGCCGTGTTTACATCCAGCGACCGCTCTTTGGCGAGCGTGGCAAAATCGCTGCCCTCCCGGGCAAGCTCAAAGGTCCGGTTGGCCTGTTCCAGCGTTTCATTCAGGATGATTTGCAAATGAAATTCGACGCGGTCGGCGAATTCCTCGGCGTTTTGCGTCATGTAGTCATCGATCTCGCTGTCTCCCACTACAATATCCGCCGTGGCCGCTTTCTCTACCAAAAGCTTGTAGTAGACGTCCTCGTGAAGCTCCTCGCGGGTCATGCCCACCTGTTCCTTCATGGACTGGTAGAACTGCTCTTCGTTCTCGTACCCTTCCTGCATCCGGTGAAGCTCGTCGCCGATCTCCGTTTCGTCCACGGTCAGCTTCTTGTTGTCGGCCTCCAGCTGAATGGCCAGGTGGTCCAGCATGCGGTTCAGCATCTCTTCTCCGTATTTGCGGTACACTTGCTGCTGAAGGTCTTCGCTCGTGATCGTCCGGTCCCCGATTCGGGCGACGACCGAATCGCTTCCGGGCGAAGCCTCCGGCCCCGGCCGGTCGGCTTCGCGCGCGGAGGTTTCGACCATGGTTAACCGCACCAGCACAAGACAGGTGGCGACCAGCAGCACGACGATTCCCCACAGCAGCTTTATATTTTTCATTGCTATCCCCTCGGATTCGCTTATGACCTGATTTTCGCCATCACGTCCTCGATATCCCGGTCGGAAAACCGATACGCTTCATTGCAAAAATGACAAACAATTTCCGCCTGTCCGCTCTCTTCCCGAATCGCCTCCAGTTCCTCCAGTCCCAAACTGATCAGCGTTTGCTCCACTCGCTCGCGGGAGCAGGAGCAGCGGAAGGCAACGTCCGCTTCTTCCAGCACGCGGACATCCTCTAGAATGGACGAAAGAATTTCCTGCAAAGTTGCGCCTTTTTCCAAAAGGCTCGTGACCGGAGGAAGCTGCGACAATTTGGCCTCGAGCATGCCGATTTCGTCATCCGTCAAGCCGGGCAGCAATTGAACGATAAACCCGCCGGCCGCCTTGACCGTATAATCAACGTCGACCAGAACGCCAAGCGCAACAGCGGATGGAATTTGCTCGGATTTGGCGAAATAATACGTAAAATCTTCACCAAGCTCGCCGGAAACAATCGGTGTGCTGCCCCGGTACGGCTCCTTCAGGCCCAGATCCTTGATGACGTACAAAAACCCGTCGGTGCCGACCGCTCCGCGCACGTCAAGCTTTCCTGCGGCGTTCAGCGGCAGGTCTACGGCCGGGTTGTCGACATAGCCGCGCACTTCCCCTCGGGCATTGGCGTCGACGACAATCTGGCCGATCGGCCCGCCGCCCTTGATTTGCAGCGTCAGTTTTTCGTCGCCCTTCAGCATAGAACCCATCATGGCGCCGGCCGCAAGCGTGCGGCCAAGCGCGGCGGTCGCCGTGGGGGTCGTGTTGTGCCGCCGGCGCAGCTCTTCGGTAAGTCCGGTGGTGCGAACCGCAAAGGCGCGGACTTTGCCGTCCAGGGCCGTGGCCCGGATCAATTGGTCTCTCATGGTCAGTGTTTCCTCCTCGCCTTCTGATGGATTGGGAAAAGAAACCCCCGGTTTGGCTTCGGGGGAGGGTCAAGCTTCGCTGTTGCGTTCGTAAATCATCCGCAGCCCTTCCAGCGTGAGCAGCGGGTTGACGATTTCGATGGTGCGGGATTCGGAGGCGATCATGGAGGCCAGACCGCCCGTTGCCACAACTTTAGGATTTGTACGAAACTCCTCCCGGATGCGTTCCACGATGCCGTCCACTTGACCGGCGAATCCAAAAATGATGCCCGCCTGCATCGAGGTGACCGGATTGCGGCCGACTGTGCTTTTCGGACGGGCCAGCTCGATCCGCGGCAGCTTGGCCGCCCGCTGGTACAGGGCCTCGGTCGAGATCCCGATTCCCGGCGCAATGGCGCCGCCCAGATAACGGGCGTGCTCGTCGACGTAATCAAACGTGGTCGCCGTGCCGAAATCGACGATCACGAGCGGCGCCCCGTACAGCTCGATTCCTGCCACCGCGTTGACGATGCGATCAGCCCCGACCTCACGCGGGTTCTCGTAGCGGATGTTCAGGCCCGTCTTGATCCCGGGGCCGACAATCAGCGGCTCTTTGCCAATGTATTTCCGGCAGAGCTTTTCGAGAACAAACATCAGCGGAGGAACCACGGACGAGATAATGACGCCCTCTATCTCTTTCATCCGAATGCCCGCATGCCGAAACAGGCTGTCAATCATCATCCCGTATTCGTCGACCGTTGACGACCGGTCGGTGCTGAGCCGCCAGTCGTGCAGCAGCTCCCGCCCCCGGTAAATCCCCAGCACGATGTTGGTGTTGCCGACATCCACGACGAGAATCACGCTTGCTTCTCCTTCCGCTCGTTGAGATCCAGACTGATATCGAGCGCGTTCACGGAATAGGTCAGCCGGCCGACCGAAATCACATCGACGCCGGTTTCCGCGATGCCGCGAACCGTTTCCAGCGAAACCGAACCCGAGGCCTCGACAACGATCCGTGGGGATTCCGCTTTGACCCGCTTGACGGCCTCGGCCATCCGGGCCGGCTCCATGTTATCCAGCATGATGATGTCGGCTCCCGCTCGAAGCGCCTCGTCCAACTGCTCGAAGGACTCGACTTCCACTTCGATTTTCATCGTGTGCGGGATTTGGCTGCGCGCGCTTTCCACCGCCTGGATGATGCCGCCCGCCCCCTTGATGTGGTTGTCTTTGATCATCACGGCGTCGTACAGGCCGAAGCGGTGATTGTGGCCGCCGCCGACGCGCACCGCGTATTTTTCCAGCATGCGGTGCCCGGGCGTCGTCTTTCGAGTGTCGACCAGCCGGGCCGGCAGCCCTTGCAGCGCGTCGACAAACTCGCGCGTACGCGTCGCAATGCCCGACAGCCTTTGCATGAGGTTCAGAGCCAGACGTTCGCCCTTCAGGATGCTTCGCGCGCTGCCCGTCACCACGGCCAGGATGTCGCCCTTGCGGACCCGCGAGCCTTCGGCCGCTTTCGTCTCGAAGACAAGCGACGGATCGACGATGCGAAAGACCAGCTCGGCGACCGGCAGCCCGGCCAGCACGCCGTCTTCCTTCACATGGATAATCCCGGTCGCCCGGGCCTCCTCCGGAATGGTGGCGGATGTCGTCACATCACCCCACCCAATGTCTTCCTCGAGCCAAAGGCGGATTTGCTCCGCCGTTTTGGTTTCGTTGATGCCCATTAACGCCGCATGCGTTAAGCCCGTTTCCATCGTTCGCAAGCCCCTTTGTCCGGTAATCAAGATTTCGGCGCCGGTTCGCGGACCGGCTCCGTGTACATGCCTTTGTTCCGGCTGAACACAATGTGCCGCTTCCAAGCGGCATCGTCCGTCTGCGGAAAATCGTCGCGGTAATGGCCGCCCCGGCTTTCCTCCCGGAACAGAGCGGCCTGAGCCGTCAGCAGGGAGACGGTAAGCATGTTCGCGAACTCATATTCTTCCCGCTTCGACAGGCGCGCATCAAAAACCGTCAGCTGCCGGTGCATTTCCTCCAGCCCTTTTTTCATGCCCGCCTCCGTCCGCTTGACGCCGAGGCAGCGCAGCATCACCTTCTGCAGCTTTAACCGGCGCTCGATGATCGGCGTCATCGGCGGCTCCTTGCGTATCGGGCCGCCCTGCCCGGACGCCGGTCCTCCGAATGCGGCAAAGTCACGGGCCGGCAGATCGGCCAGCCGCTTGACGATCCGGCGACCGAAGACGATCGCCTCCGACAGCGAGTTGCTTGCCAGCCGGTTGGCTCCGTGCACGCCGGTCGAGGACACTTCGCCGCAGGCAAACAACCGGCGGATCGAGGTTTCTCCGTGCAGATCCGTCTTCACGCCGCCCATCATATAGTGAGCGGCGGGTGCGACCGGAATCCAGTCAGAGGTCAAATCAAGCCCATAGTGGAGGCAGGTTTCATAGATCATCGGAAACCGGCGGCGGATTTTCTCTACCGGCTCGTGTGTAATATCGAGGTACACAAAGGTTGACTTGGTCTTCTCCATTTCACTGACGATGGCCCGCGCCACCACGTCCCGGGGGGCCAGCTCCAGCAGCGGATGGTACCCGCTCATGAACCGCTCGCCGGCGGGGTTGCGCAGATACGCCCCTTCACCGCGCACCGCTTCCGAAATTAAAAAGCGGGGAGCGCCCGGATAGCTCAGCGCCGTCGGATGAAACTGCACGAATTCGACGTCGCGCACCTCGGCCCCGGCCCGGTACGCAATCGCGATGCCGTCCGCCGTGGCGATATCCGGGTTGGTGGTGTAGCGGTAAAGCTGCCCCGCTCCGCCGGAGCACAGCACGGTCGCCTGGCCCAGCACGGCAACCTGGCTTCCGTCCGGCTTTTGCACCAAAGCCCCGATGCATTCTTCCCCTTCGGTGATCAGGTCAATGACAAAATGATCGTGCCATACGTCCAGATTGGGAACCTGTCCCGCCTTCTCCACCAGCGCGCGGACAATTTCGGCCCCCGTCGAATCGCCGTGGGCGTGCAAAATCCTGCGCTGGCTGTGCGCCCCTTCCCGGGTCAGCGCGAGCTCGCCGTTCTCCAGATCGAATTCGGTGCCCATCCGAATGAGCTCCTGCACACGCTCGGGCCCTTCGTGGACCAGCACCTGCACCGCCTCGGCTTCGCACAAGCCCGCCCCGGCCATCAAAGTATCCTGCAAATGGAACTCGGGGGAATCCTCGTCGGAAATGACGGCGGCAATTCCTCCCTGCGCGTAGCGGGTGTTGCTCTCTAGCAGCGCTTTTTTGGTAATCATCAGCACGCGGTGCGTTTTGGCCGCCTTGATTGCAGCATAAAGGCCTGCCACACCCGAGCCGATTACTATCACGCCGTACTCCAGGCGGGGAAGCTCGTTCCACGGGGTATCCGTTAAATGACGCGGTATCATTGCCGTTCACCTGACTTTGTCTGATAGTTGAGTAAGGAAGAAGGTGCGGAGTTACTTAACCAATAGCATCCGTTCGAGAGATTGCCGTGCCTGATCGGCGACTTGCGGCGGAACGTAAATTTGCGGCGACAACGTCTCCAGGCAGGCGGCTACTTTCTTGAGGTTGTTGACTTTCATGTTGGGGCAAACCAGATATTTGGTGGCAAAATGGAACTCTTTGTCCGGGCTGTCCAAGCGCAGCTGATAACCGACGCCGTCTTCGGTGCCGACAATAAACTGCTGGGAGCCGGACTCCTTGCAGTATTTCAAGATCGCCGTCGTGCTGCCGACAAAATCGCCCAGCTTCACGACCTCCGGCCGGCATTCCGGGTGAACCACAAACTCTGCGTCCGGGAAGCGGGCCTTCATTTCCATGACGTCGCGGACGGTCAGCATGTCATGCGTGTTGCAGTAGCCTTCCCAAAGGATCATTTTCTTGTCCGTGTGCTGGGCGACGTAATGCCCCAGGTTTTTGTCGGGGACCCAAATGATCTCTTCGGCATCCACCGAATTCACTACTTTTACCGCGTTGGCCGAGGTGCAGCAAATATCCGTTTCGGCCTTTACATCCGCGGACGTGTTGATGTAAGCCACAACCGCCGCGTTCGGGTGCTTTTTCTTCAGCGCCCGCAGCCCGTCAACGTTCACCATGTCCGCCATCGGGCAGCCGGCCCGTTCGTCCGGGATGACTACGGTTTTGTTCGGGGCCAGGATTTTGGCGCTCTCGCCCATAAAATGAACCCCGCAAAATACGATGACCTCCGCATCCGTAGACGCCGCTTTTTGCGCCAGCAGGAAGGAATCGCCGCGAAAATCGGCGATTTCCTGAATTTCGTCGCGTTGATAATAATGGGCGAGAATGATGGCGTTTTTTTCTTTTTTCAATTGCAGAATCCGCTCTTTGAGCTCTCTGTTCTGCTGTTGTTTTCGCTCAAGTGCGAGAGCTTCCATATATCCTCATCTCCTGCAGATGGAATGGGTAAATCAGGACGGGGCTTTGCAGTTCATAATACCACAAATATTGACGAATCATGAAACAATCCGTGCGTTCCGGTCCCATAAAATGAAAAAAATCGGGCCGCCTCCCGGCGTACCCGATCTTTGCTGTGCATTTAGAGGCTCTTGCTGTACCGGAAGCCGGCGCAAGGCCATTATTCCTTCTCGGTCCCGCCGGTTTCCTCCGGGGAACCCGAAGCGTTGCGTTCTTCAAAACCGCCGAGTTTGTTCGACTCGCGCTCCTGGGTTTGCCCCTGGATGTTAATCTTCACGTCCTCGGCAAAGCCCGGCGCCGCCGTCGGTTCTGCCGACGCCTCTTCTTCTGCGTCCCCTTCGATAAAGCCCTTCTCGATCAATTGAATGATCTGTTCCTTGTCGAGGGTTTCACGGCGAAGCAGCGTCTTGGCGACCAAATGGACTTTGTCCTGGTGCTGGGCCAGAATTTCCTTGGCGCGATCGTAACAGCCGCGGATCATCCGCTGCATTTCCTGATCGATCTCGTAAGCAATCGCGTCGCTGTAGTTCTGTTCATGCCCGAGGTCCCGGCCCAGGAAAACCTGGCCGCCTTGGGAATGGCCGAACTGCATCGGGCCGAGCTTGTCGCTCATGCCGTAGTCTACAATCATCCGGCGGATGATATCCGTCGCTTTGCGGAAGTCGTCGTATGCGCCGGTACCGATTTCCCCGATAAAGAGTTCTTCGGATACGCGGCCGGCCAGAAGGCCCGTTACCTGATCCAGCAGCTCGGACTTGGTAACCACGAGCGGATCTTCGCTGTCTTTGGGCAGCATCATGACATAGCCGCCCGCGCGTCCGCGCGGCACAATCGTCACTTTGTGGATCATGTGCGCGTTGCGTTCATAATAGCCGACAATGGCGTGGCCCGATTCGTGGTAAGCGACGGTGCGCTTGTCGCGCTCGCTGATCACGCGGCTCTTCTTCTGGGTGCCGACGATCACGCGGTCGTACGCTTCCTCGACCTCCGCCATGGAGATGTCCTTGCGGTTGCGCCTTGCGGCGATCAGAGCGGATTCGTTAAGCAGGTTCTCCAGATCCGCGCCGGTGAAACCGGTGGTGTAACGGGCGAGCGTATCGAGGCGAACGTCCTTGGACAAAGGTTTGTTGCGGGCGTGTACCTTCAGTACAGCTTCGCGGCCTTTGACATCGGGGCGGTCGACCGTAATCTGGCGGTCAAAGCGTCCCGGACGCAGCAGCGCCGGGTCGAGAATGTCCGGCCGGTTCGTGGCGGCCACGATGATGATGCCTTCGTTGGCGCCGAAGCCGTCCATTTCGACAAGCAATTGGTTCAGCGTTTGTTCGCGTTCGTCGTGCCCGCCGCCGAGACCGGCTCCGCGCTGACGTCCGACGGCGTCGATTTCGTCAATGAAGATGATACACGGGGCGTTCTTCTTGGCGTTCTCGAACAGGTCGCGGACGCGGGATGCGCCGACGCCGACGAACATTTCGACGAAGTCGGAGCCGCTGATGCTGAAGAACGGAACGCCTGCTTCGCCGGCTACCGCCCGCGCAAGCAACGTTTTACCGGTACCCGGAGGGCCGACAAGCAGCACCCCTTTGGGAATGCGGGCGCCGACGGCGGCGAACTTGCGGGGGTCCTTGAGGAACTCCACAACTTCGACCAGCTCCTGCTTCTCTTCGTCGGCCCCGGCCACGTCCTCGAACGTGACGCGTTTCTTCTCTTCATTATAAAGCCGGGCGCGGCTTTTGCCGAAGTTCATTACTTTGCCGCCGCCGCCCTGGGCCTGGTTGAGCATGAAGAAAAACAGAATGAAAATAATCACAAGCGGGAAAATCGACGTCAGGAATGTCAACCAAATGCTGCCCTGCTCGGCCCGCTCATATTCAATCTCAACCCCGCTTTCAGCAATCAGCTGTTTGTCGACGGCGTCGAACGGCGGTGCAATGGTGCGGAACATTTTTCCGTCTTCGTACTGCCCGCGGATAACAAACATGCTCCTATCGGGCTGGACTTGAAGCGATACGATTTTGCGGTCTGCCGGCGGATTTTGGTCATTCGCTATATTTTCCAGTTCATTACGGAACTCGGAATAATGCTTTACCGTCTCTCCCTCGTTCTGAGTGGCGATGACGCGTACGATTCCGATAATGACCAAGATGATTAGCAGATAAAATCCTGTACTGCGGAGGATTCGATTCATCCCCAACCTCCTCTCATGCTTGTTTTATTTTACCACAGCGCAATTTGGCTTCTCAACTGAACTGAAGGGTGCCGCGCCGTGTGGAAATAAGCGGTTTTTACTCGGAGTAAATTTCCTCTTTCAAAATGCCCACGTAAGGAAGATTGCGGTATTTCTCGGCGTAATCGAGACCGTAGCCCACGACAAATTCATCGGGGATTTCAAACCCGCGGTAATCCGGCTCCAGGGGTACGGCGCGGCGGGCGGGCTTGTCGAACAGCGCGACAACCTTGACGCTCGAAGCGCTGCGGCCCATAAGCAGATCAATCACATAGCTGAGCGTGCGTCCGCTGTCGATGATGTCCTCCACGATCAGCACATCCCGGCCTTCCACCGGCACATCCAAATCCTTGATGATCTTGACGACGCCCGAAGACTGGGTGGAGGCTCCATAGCTGGATACCGCCATGAAGTCGAGCTCCAGCGGAACCGTGATCGTCTTAACCAGGTCGGCCATAAAAATGAACGCGCCCTTGAGGACGCATATGACAAACAGGTTTTTGCCGGCATAATCGCGGCTGATCTGTTCCCCCAGCCCTTGAATCTTCTCCTGAATCTGCTCTTCGCTGTACATTACCGCTTTAATGTCGTTTTGCAAAACCAATGCCCTCCCAAGATTATCCTATGAACGCGCGGCACGGCGCGCCGCGTATGTCGCCCTTGCCCGCGTCCGGCGCGTTCAAGGTTCGCGGAAGCCGGACATTTCGCCCGCCTCATCCGCCGTTCCGCCTTCCGCACTGCGGCGGATGGCAAACGTGAAGCACAAAAAATGCGCGGTGCCTGCCGTTACGCTGCCCAGCGCCGAGCGGCGGATGCCCGGCAGCCAGAGAATCCGGCCTTCCCCGTCCGCGACGATCGGCCAAACGGCTCGCTCGGCGGGCGGAATCTTCCCGTCAATGAAGATATCTTTTACCTTTTTGGAGCCGTTTAAACCGAATGCGCTCATCCGGTCTCCTTCCTGCCGGCTCCTTACCGCCAACGGAAACGCCAGAGCGTCCGCGTCAAAAACGGCGATGTCCCGCGAGGTCTCCCAGCCGGGAGGAAGCGCGTTCCGCCCGGTGTAAAACCAGCCGAGCGACATGTCCGTACCGCCGATTGCCACGGACATTCCGCCCGGCTTGCCGTGCCGGTGTATAACCCGTTCCCCGCCATTATAATGGTAGAAAGCGGCCGAAGCGGAAGCCCGCTTCCCGAAGCGAATCCGGTCGTATTCGCGCACGCATTCCGCATCCCGCCCGGCGTCCAAAACAACATTCGGCGGGGTTTCCCGGAGAATCGCCAGCCGGATTTCCTCGGTCCGGATGTAGCCGTGATCATCCGTTCCGGCGGAAAGATAATTTAATATTAGTTTAATGAGTCGCCTTTGTAAAGCGAGATGGAGCTCCCCAAAGGCCTTGCGGGAGAAGGCGAAACCTCCCTCTTCCCGGGCGACCAGCCGGCGGAAAACCGCCTCCGTCTCCGCTTCCAGGAAAGCGTTTTCCGCCTGCGCGAGTTCGGCAAGCCGGCCCAGCCCTTCCTCCAGCCTGGGGTTATACGCATTCAGCAAAGGCAGCAGGTCCAGCCGGACCCGGTTCCGGGTATACACACGCTTCTCGTTGCTGCTGTCCCGGCAATAAGGAATGTTTCTTTCGGCGCAGTAGGCCAGCAGAACGTTCTTGTCTATACGGAGAAGAGGCCGGATAAGTTCCGCTTTGTCCAACATTCGCCGCCACGGAATGCCGGAAAGCCCGGACGGTCCCGTCCCCCGCAAAATTCGCATCAGAAGCGTTTCCGCCTGGTCTCCCGCGTGATGCGCCATAGCGATCTTGTTCGCACCCCGCCGGGCCGCGCATTGTTCCAGGAAACGGTAGCGCTCGCGCCGGGCCGCATCCTGCGGGTTCATTCCCGTCTGCGTTATGTAAGCCGGCATGTCGAGCGCGACCGTGTCGACGGGAACCCCCAGCTTTCCGGCGAACCGGACCACTTCCTCCGCCTCGCGTTCCGATTCCTCCGGCCGAAAGCCATGGTTTACATGGGCGGCCGACAGCACGAAGCCCCATTCCCGCGACAGACGGAACAGGATGTCCAGAAGCGCCATGGAATCGGGCCCGCCCGAGACGGCGGCGACAATCCGGTCGCCCGGCGCCACGAGCCCTTCGTCTTTCATGGTTTGCTCCACGATACGGATCAGTTCCATCCTATTCCTCTTTCCTATAAAAAATCCCGTATATATAAATAAACCACGGAGAGAAAAAGAATCGCCGACAACGCAATTCCTTTCTTCAGCCAGCCGCCGGAACGTTTGGCCCGCTTTTGCAGGCGGGCCAAACGTTGGAACACTTCGTTTCTCCAGCATGCGTACGCGGCCTGCGAGTCTGCAAACCCGCCCGTTATCGCTTTCCGCAAAAACGGCAAATACGGCCGGCACTGCGGCGCCGCCTCCAGCTCTTTCAGCAGCAGCTCCGGCGAACGGTTTTGCGGGAGGAGGTCGCGATGGAAGCAGGCTTCCCCCGCGCCAAGAAGGCGCATGCACAAAATCGCGAACGCAAACAAATCGTAGCCGTCGTCCGCGGTCCTTCCGCCCGCGTTCCAATAGCTGCGATCATAGATTTCGGTAAACTGCTTGGCCGAACGGCCGCTCCGGGTCATTCCGCCGAAATCGACCAGATGAACTTCACCGGCGTCCGTCACCATGACATTTTCGGGCTTCAGATCGCAAAAAATCCAGCCGCCGGCGTGCAGGCTGTACAGCTGCCCCAGAAGCCGCAGCCCGATCACGCCGAGCCATTCCGGACCGCGGGCGGCCAGAAATTCGTCCGATTGCCGGCCTTCCACGTACTTCATCGCATAAAACGGCACCGTCCGGCCGCCCGTCACACAGTCGTCCGTCTCGATCAGGAAACCGCGAAACGGGCCCTCGGCACGTGAAAGAGAGGTTAACGCATTGACTTCGGACTGCAAATCGACGGCGTCGAAGCCGACTTTGAGCGCGCATCTCCGGTTGCCCCGGTGCGCCAAATAAACGGAGCCGTTTGCTCCGGAGCCAAGCTTGCGGACAATCCGGTACTCATTGCCGTTCCACTTGCCGTGAACCGTGCCGCCCGCCACCGGCTCGGGCTTAAACGACGTCGTCACTCCATATCCCGTCCTCGTTTTCCCGCCGCCCGGCGGGGAGTGAGCGTTCCGCCCCGGTTGCCGCGCCCCGCTCCGCCCGTGCCTCCGCAAAATAGCGGACGGCTCCGAGGAGGGCCGGCCCCGTAGGGGTCGTGCCTTTCATGTTAATGTTATAGAATAAGTCGCCGACTTTTGCAAGGCGGGGAGTCCACTTCAGGTCGATCTGATACTCCTCGCCCTTCTTTCCCGGAAAGTGCAGAACGGCGATCCGGCTCTCCCCGGTACGCGCCTGCAGGCTGGTCATCAAATCCCGCACAGCCTCCCGTACAGCGGGCAGTTTGGGCTTCATGCTGGCGCTTGCGTCGACCAGCAGAAGGACCTCCAGCCCGGCCGTCTCTTCCATTTCGTCGATGACGCGCACAACCTGCGCCCGCTTGTCCGGCGGCAAGTCCGCCAGCTCGCCCGCTTCGCCGCCCATAATGGCCCGCAGCTCCGCGCCTACGGCTTGCCGGACGGTATGGGCCACCGTTTTGCGCGTCATCATCTGCACCGTTTCGGACAGCGACGCCGGTTTGACAATCCGGCTGAGGCCTCCGCCGGCCTGGGCGATCTCGGCGATTTCGCGCTCGCCGAAGGCGCCGATTTCGCCCCGGTCGACGACGCCGATGACGTTGACGGTCACGCCGTCTTCTCTGGCGTGGGCGGCGGCGACGGACGGGCTGAGGCCTACGTTGGAGCAGCCGTCGGTGATGAGAATGATTTGTTTCACGTGAATCCCTCCTGAAACGTGCCATGGTCATTGCGAGGGTACTTGGAATCCGCCTGACGGGCTTTGTCTTTACGGGACTGGCTTGGACTTCCGGCCGCTGTTGTTTTCGGGTTTTCTGAATGGACCGGTCATGGAGCAAAACCCGAAAACAAAGGCGGACGCTACCGCTCCTTCAGTTCCAATCCATCCCTCCAAAACAGCCCTTGGGGTTCCTCTTCCTCTACTATACCAACCATTCTTTCCGCTTCGAGAGAGTTCTAAACGAGCGAAGGAGACAAAGACCGCCCATAGCAAAGCCCGCATCGGCACGACGCGGGCGGGACTCGGCCTCCGGCGCTCGGGCGGCCGCCGGTCTGCTCAGCTTGCTTCAGCTCACCACCTTCGGCCGCTCCACACGGCCCATGCCGGCCCAGTGGAACGTCGCCCACTCGGGCTGCCGCCGGTTGATGCGGGAGACGATGACGGTCATGTCGTCCTGAATATCGCCTTCCTGGCAGCGCACGACACGCTCCAGCAGGCAGTCCGCAAAATCCTGCGGGTCTTCGGCGGAAATTTCGCGGATCATCCGCTTCAGCCATTTTTCCTTGTTGACCGCAAAGCCCGGGGCGTCGAAGACGCCGTCTGTCATCATGACCAATATGTCCCCCTGCCGAAGCTGCGCGCCCACCAAGTCGACGTCGATTTCGCTCAGGATGCCTACCGGCAAATTGTTTGCGGTGACGGTCATGACCTCCTGCCCCCGTTTGATAAAGCTGGGGGTGGAGCCGATTTTCATAAACGTTGTGCTCGCGCTGAACAAGTCGATGATCGCCATGTCGACGGTCGCGTAAATCTCCTCCGGCGAACGGAGCATGAGCACCGAATTGACCGATTTGATCGCCAGCTTTTCCTCCATTCCCGATTGCAGAAGCTGCTGAAGAATATCGAGCGCCGTGCTGCTTTCCTGGCGCGCCCGCTCCCCGTTGCCCATGCCGTCGCTAAGCGCCACCGCGTATTTGCCGTTGCCGAGCTCCAGCGCGGTAAAGCTGTCGCCCGACAGGAGCCCTCCGCCTTTGGCGGCGCCCGCCACGCCGGTGATCACCTCAAATTCCTTGGCGGACCCGAACACGACCAGGCTGCTGCCGTCCTCCCGACCGGATGGCAGCTCTTTTTTTACCGCGATCGTTTCGCCCAAAATATCGGAGAGCAGGGGAGCGATCATTTTGCGGCATTCGTCAAAGCCCCGCGTGTAGCGGTGCACGATCTCGATTTCCACCTTTCCTTCCTCCAGATTAATCACATCCACCGTATGGACCGACAGGCCGAGCTGCTCCAGCGCCCCGCGGATCTGCTCCTCTTGCACGTAAAGCTGCTGGCCCTCCCGCTTGATTTCCCGCGCGAGGTCCTCCATCACCTGAGAGACCCCTACCAGCTGTTCGGCGACCAGCTGACGGCTCTCCAGAATCTGCTTTCTCCACCGAAGATCATTGCGGTAAAGCTGATATTGCTCGTTCATCACCTGAAGCACCTGATCCGTCTTTTTGCAGGCTTGCTTCCAGTCGGGCCGGATGTCCTTCCGGTCGGATTTCCCGGCGTCGACGGCCGTCATCATCTCCGTCAGGGTTTTGCAGGTGTCGTTGAATTTTTCGTTCCAGCAGACCCGGCTCCGGAAGCAGGTGGCGCACACCCGCTGCGCCACGGCGTCCATAAAATGCTCCTGCTCCGCGGCCTGCCGCCCGCCCTCTCCGTCTGCGGCCATCAGCTTGAAGCTGCTCGAAAGCTGCCGGAACACCCGGGAAAACTGCTCCACCCGCCCGGCGGTTATATCCCGCACCCTTTTCGCATATTCATAATGAGACTTCAAATTTTCCGGCGTTCCCGGGACATACCGGGAAAGCGTACGGACAAGACCGCCGCCGGTCAGCAGGAACAGAACAGCCGCCGCCACGGACTCCTGAACCGAGTTCAGCACGGCCGCCGTGTCTCCTATATAAAAGGACAAAATCGACGATCCGAGCAGCATGCCGAGCACCACCGCCAGACGCCCGCCTTCCTTCAGCAGCCCGGCCAGCAGCCCGCAAAAAGCCAGCAAGCTGATCTGATACACCGCGTTTGTATCCGCCAGGCTGAGAATCATCCCGGCCACTACGCCGACGGAAGCCCCGAGCGGCGCGCCGCCGGTGAGGGCGAACAGCAGAACCAGGTAGCGGGAAAGCACATGCTCCACCGAGACGGGGCCCGCCTGCCAGCCGACGGTGCCGGTCATGACGGAAGCGAGAAGAATAATCAGGCAGACGATTTCTTCATTTTTCAGGTGATAGGATTTGCGGGCCGGCGCGAAAACCGGAAGCGCTTGAATAAAAATCAGGGAAAGAACAGCCGCGAGCAGCCCGTCGATCAGCGCCATGAGCGCCGGAAACCAGGTGGCTCCCCCGTAAACGAGGCCCAGAAAAAGCTGAACGCCCAGCACCGAGCAGCCGGCCAGCACGGGGACCTGGTAGATTTCAGTCCGTTCAAATTTCTCCATTCCCTTTTGCAGCAGCAGAAAGACAGCCATTTCCGCCAGCACGGCCCCCGGATGAAGGGCTTCCGAAAACAGACTCCCCGCAGCGGCCGCGGCGCCGGCCCAAAGCAAAAAATCTTTGCGAAGGTAATAAATGACGGCAAAGTAGGCCAGCGCAAAAGGCGCCAGCTGGTCGAAGATAGCCGCCCGGCCAAGCAGAAAGCCCATCAGGCCCAGCAGCACGCCCCATTTTTTGACCATCCACCATTGCACCCATCGGTTGTTCCGAAGCAACCGGTTCCCCTGCGCGTTCCAGTTGTGGAATTGACGGGCCAACCCCGCACTCAATCGTCCGGCTGTTTTTGCTTTCTCCATTCTCACGACACCACCCCAGCGGTTTTGGTGTCCCTAATTATAGGACCTGTCCCACAGGAAGTTTGTCAGAAGACGGCTTGTGGCCAAAAGAAATTTCCGACATTCCCCGGCGTCCCCCCTCGACAGGCGCGCGGACAAGCCCCGCAAGGGTTTCCCCCGCCAAGTCCCGGATACGGTCGACGCGGGTTCCCGAAATGAGCCGGGGAAGGATAGCCGAATGTGGCGGCTCGTGGTGTCGAGGGCGCGATGCCGCCGCCCGGCCCGCAGCACAAAAAAAGCCGTTTGCGCAGCAGAAGCTTTTCTGCGCGCAAACGGCTTTTCGGTTGGTGCATGTATAGCGGCGGAGGGGATCGAACCCCCGACCTTACGGGTATGAACCGTACGCTCTAGCCAGCTGAGCTACGCCGCCCGGACAGCCTGATTATATAATGCGGCCGGTCCGGCGTCAATCGGGCGATCTGCTTCACCGGCCCCTTTTATTTCGGGGCAATGCGGTCCCGTTACCCGCCATGCTTTTCTTCTGCCTTGTAAATAAAGCAAGCCTGCAAGTTTTATATCGGCGGTGGTGCCAAGGCTGGGCTGGCGCGGGTAGGCGGCTAACGGTTGTGGTGGGGCTTATTCGGAAAAAAGGCCTTGTTTCTTTTTCTACCCTGAAAATAAAGCAACGTCATAGTCTGTGGTGCCCGCCAGGGCATGGGTGGCTAAC